>JBBECS010000036.1:301945-312495 GCA_040881685.1 Acidimicrobiia bacterium
CATGAGTGTTGGAGTGACGAGCGTCCCGAAGGGCTGTGCCGGGTATCCCGGCGCAGAGCGAGTGGGACCATGACAGACGACCCGCGCGCACGGGACGCCCATGCCAAGGCGGGCGTCCTCGCAGAGGCATTGCCGTACATCCGTGAGTTCTCCGGCAAGACCGTCGTCATCAAGTACGGCGGGCACGCCATGGAGGACCCCACCCTCGCCGAGCTGTTCGCCCAGGACGTCGTGCTCATGCGTCTCGTTGGCATGAACCCGGTCGTCGTGCACGGTGGAGGGCCCCAGATCAGCCACCTCATGCGCCGCCTCGGCAAGGAGCCCGAGTTCGTCGACGGGCTGCGGGTCACCGATGCCGAGACCGTCGACATCGTGCAGATGGCACTCATCGGCAAGATCAACCCGGAGATCGTGACGGCTCTCAACCAGCACGGGTCGTATGCCGTGGGCCTCTCCGGCGCCGATGCCGGTCTCATCACCGTCGACCAGCGCGACGCACGTCTCGGCTTCGTCGGTGATGTCCGCCACATCAACCCGGCCATCCTCGAGCGCGTGCTGCGCGAAGAGCTGATCCCGGTCGTTGCGACCGTAGGGGTCGACGACACGGGCCAGGCATACAACGTGAACGCAGATGCCGTGGCGGGAGCGATCGCCATCGCGCTACAAGCGGAGAAGCTCGTGTACCTCACCGACGTTGCTGGCGTCTTCGAGGACTTCGGCGACGAGGGATCGCTCGTTGCTCAGACCGACGCGCTCGGGTTGGAGCGACTCCTGGAGTCCGGCAAGGTCAGCGAGGGGATGATCCCGAAGCTGCGCTCGTGCATCGAGGCGTTGCGCGGTGGCGTGCGTCGCGCGCACGTCCTCGACGGCCGCATGCCCCACGCGCTGCTGCTCGAGTTCTTCACTCGGGAGGGCATCGGGACCATGGTGTCGCCATGACTGACTCGATTCCTGCGAAGCACGAGGAGCGAGGGCCCGCGGGCCGGGCGTCGAGCGGCTTTGCCTCTCGACGCCCAGGAGACGGAGCTAGCGGGGTCGACCAACAGAGTGGATCCCGGCTCGCAGCGACCGAGTCCATGTGGGAGGAGCTCGAGGCGCTCGATGCCGAGCACGTCATGCAGACCTACGCCGGGCAGTACGACATCGCGTTCGTGCGCGGCGAGGGAACTCGTCTCTGGGACAGCGAGGGCCGCGAATACCTTGACTTCCTCTCCGGGCTCGCCGTCGTGTCGTTGGGCCATGCCCACCCGAAGGTCGCAGCAGCAATCGCCGAGCAGGCGACCACGCTCCTGCATGTGTCGAACTTCTTCCTGAACGAGTGGCAACCGCGTCTGGCGGCGAAGATCGATACCCTCCTGGGCGGCGGCGGGCGCGTCTTCTGCAGCAACTCGGGCGCCGAGGCAAATGAGTGCGCCATCAAGTTGGCCCGCCGCTTCGGACAGACCCACGGTGGTCCCGATCGCTTCCACGTGCTCTCGGCCTACGGGTCGTTCCACGGGCGCACGCTCACGACGCTCGCCGCGACAGGACAGCCTCAGAAGCAAGAGACCTTCCAACCGTTGCCGAGTGGATTTCGCCAGGTCGCGTACGCCGATCTCGATGCCCTGGCCGCGGCAATGGACGAGCGCGTGTGCGCGGTGTTGCTCGAGCCCATCCAAGGCGAGGGCGGCGTGGTGCCCGCACCGGCGGGATACCTACGCGCGGTCCGTGACCTCTGTGATGAGCGCGAGGCGCTCCTGATCATGGACGAGGTGCAGACGGGCCTCGGGCGAACCGGTCGGTGGTTCGGCTTCGAGCACGCCGAGATCGCGCCCGACATCGTCACCCTGGCCAAGGCACTCGGCAACGGGGTGCCGATCGGCGCGTGCTGGGCAAGAGACGACGTCGCCAGCGCGTTCCGCCCTGGCGACCACGCGACCACGTTCGGGGGCCAGCCGTTCGCGGCCCGGGTCGCAGTCACCGTCCTCGAGCTGATGGAAGAGCTCGATATTCCAGGCTTGGCCGAGAAGGCCGGGGCACGGCTCGCAACCAGTCTCGAGCTGCTGCCAGGTGTCACGAGCGTGCGCGGGTCGGGACTGCTCCTCGGCGCCGAGCTCGCGCCTGATCTGGACGCACCTGACGTCACGAAGCGCTGCCTCGACGCAGGCCTCGTCGTGAACGCGGTCACTCCCACCACCGTGCGCCTCGCGCCGCCGCTGCTGGTGAGCGACGACGAGATCGACGAAGCACTGCGCATCCTTGGCGCGGTGCTCGCGGCTGGTGCGTGATGGGGCCGCGCCGATTCCTCGAGGTGGACGATCTCGCACCTGCGGAGCTCGAGTTGCTACTCGGGAAGGCCGGCGCCTGGAAGAGCGATCCGAATGCCGTCCCCGCGGCGTTCGCCGGCCGCGGGGTTGCGCTGCTCTTCGAGAAGCCGTCGGCCCGAACGCGGGTCTCGACCGAGATGGCCGTGCACACGCTCGAAGGCCACCCGATCTATGTGCGCGGCGAAGAGCTGGGCATCGACACGCGCGAGTCGGCGGAGGATGTCGCCCGCACGTTGGGCTCGTACTGTGCGGTGATCGCGGCGCGCGTGTTCGACCATCACCTGCTCGAGCGGATGGTCGCGGTCGCCCCCGTGCCCGTGGTGAACCTGTTGTCGGACCGCGCCCATCCGTGCCAGGCGCTGGCCGACCTCCTCACACTGCGGGAGGACCTCGGAGTGCTGGAAGGTCGTCGCCTGGCCTACGTGGGTGACGGCAACAACGTCGCGGCTTCGCTGGCGTTCGCGGCGGCGCTCTCCGGGTTAGAGCTCACGATCGCGTCGCCGCCGGGCTACGAGCTCGACGATGACATCGTCGATCGCGTCCGGAACCTCGGCGGCACCATCGAGCTGGTGGCAGACCCGCACGAAGCGGTTCGGGGTGCCGACGCGGTGTACACGGATGTTTGGACGTCGATGGGCCAAGAGGACGAGGCTGCGCTGCGCCGCGTCGCGTTCGTCGGGTACTGCGTCGACGCCGATCTCATGGCTACTGCCGGGGCACAGGCTCGCTTCCTGCATTGCCTGCCGGCCCACCGTGGTGAGGAAGTCAGCGCCGACGTCCTGGACGGGCCTCAGTCCGTGGTGTGGCGCCAGGCCGAGAACCGCATGCACGCCGTCCGCGCACTCCTGGCCATGCTCGCGGCACCGGAAGAGGAGGGCAGATGACGCTCGGCAAGCCCCAACGACAACATCGGGTCGCCCGCTTGCTCGAAGAGCAGGCGGTCTCGAGCCAGGCCCAGCTCGTCGAGCTGCTCGCGGCCGACGGCGTCGTGGCGACGCAGGCCACGGTCAGCCGCGACCTGGAGGATCTCGGAGCCGTGAAGGTGCGGATCCCTGGCGGTGCGATGGCGTATGCGGTCCCCGAGCACGCCAAGGACTTCGCGGCCCCGGACGATCACCTGCGCAGGGTGATGGGGGAGTTCGTGGTCGATGTCGCGCACAGCGCCAACCTTGTCGTGCTCCGCACCCCGCCGGGCTCCGCTCACGTCGTCGCCTCGGCCCTTGACCGCGCCGGTCTCAATGACGTCCTCGGCACCGTTGCCGGCGATGACACGGTCGTGGTCGTGTGTTCCGAGCAGGCCGGCGGCGCAAGCATCGCGGCCGACCTCGCCGGCTTCGCCGGTCTCTAGGAAGAGGAAGTCATGCCCAAGCGGTCGGAGATGAAGCGGAGGCGTGGCCGGACGGCCGGGACGCCGGAGCGGAATCGACCATGAGAGTCGTCTTGGCCTACTCCGGTGGCCTCGACACCTCGGTCGCCGTGCACTGGATCACTCAGACCTGGGACGCCGAGGTCGTCGCGCTCGCCGTCGACGTCGGCCAGGCCACGGATGACGACTGGGACACGATCCGTCACCGCGCGCTCGCCGCAGGAGCCGTCGAGGCGCTCGTCGTAGACGCCCGCGCGGAGTTCGCGTCGGACTACTGCCTCCCGGCCTTGCGAGCCAACGCGCTCTACGAGGGCAAGTACCCGTTGGTCTCGGCGCTGTCGCGACCGGTGATCGTCAAGCATCTCGTCTCGGTTGCGCGTGAGCAGCACGCCGACGCAGTAGCGCACGGCTGCACGGGAAAGGGCAACGACCAGGTGCGATTCGAGGTCTCGACCCGGGCACTCGCACCCGATCTCGATGTGCTCGCCCCCGTACGCGAGTGGGGTTTCACCCGTGAGGACTCGATCGATTACGCCGCGAAGCACGGGATCCCCATCAAGGTCCGCAAGGACAACCCGTACTCGATCGACGAGAACCTGTGGGGCCGTGCGATCGAGTGCGGCGTGATCGAGGACCCGTGGAGCGCGCCCCCTGAGGAGCCGTACACCCTCACGAGCCAGACCGCGACCGAACCCTGGGAGGTCACGATCCGGTTCGACGCAGGGACGCCAGTGGCTGTGGACGGCCGCGAGCTGCCACTGCACGATCTCGTGGCCGAGGTGTCGCGCGTCGTCGGTAGCTACGGCTGGGGACGGGTCGACATGGTGGAGAACCGTCGCGTGGGCATCAAGAGTCGCGAGGTCTACGAGTGCCCGGGGTCCCTCGCGCTGATCATTGCGCACGCCGACCTCGAGTCGGTGACGTTGGAGCGCGACCTCATGCGTGAGAAGGCACGGCTCGAACCGCGCTACGCCGAGCTCGTCTACGACGGCCTCTGGTTCTCACCGTTGCGTCGCGCGCTCGACGCGTTCGTGGACACCACCCAGGCGATGGTGACCGGCGATGTTCGGCTCCGCCTCGAACCGGGCCGCTGCCACGTGGTCGGCCGTCGCGCCGATCACGGCCTGTATGACTACGAGCTGGCCACGTACGACGCGGCCGACCAGTTCCGCCACCAGGATGCCGCGGGTTTCGTGCGACTCTGGGGTCTCGGCCTCGAGACCATCGCGCGCCGGCAGGGATCACCGGAGTGACGCAGCCCTCGGGTCCGGGTCCCCTCTGGCACGGGCGCATGAGTGAGCCGCCGAGCGATGCGCTGCTGGCGTTCACCCAGAGCCTCAGCTTCGACGTCACGTTGGCCGCCGACGACAT
This sequence comes from Acidimicrobiia bacterium, assembly GCA_040881685.1. Classification (NCBI taxonomy): domain Bacteria; kingdom Bacillati; phylum Actinomycetota; class Acidimicrobiia; species Acidimicrobiia bacterium. Next base: position 306,989 of record JBBECS010000036.1, read on the forward strand.
CGAGGGATCGCGCGCACATGTCCGCGGGCTCGGTCGAGCAGGGCTGCTCGACGACGCCGAGATCACGGCGGTTCTGGCCGCACTCGACACCGTCGAGAACGAGCTTCGCGACGGCATGTTCTCCTTCGTCGACACCGATGAAGACATTCACACGGCCGTCGAACGGCGGGTCACCGAGCTCGCCGGCGCGGCCGGCGCGAAGCTCCACACGGGTCGGAGTCGCAACGACCAGGTGGCGACCGACCTGCGCCTCTGGCTGCGTCGTGAGGGCGGGGCGGTCGCGGCCCAGACCCATGCGCTCCAGGCCACCTTGCTGGACCGAGCCACCGCGACGAGCGATGACGTGTACCTCCCGGGCTACACACATCTTCAGCGCGCGCAGCCGGTACTCCTGGCGCACCATCTCCTCGCACACTTCTGGGCGCTCGCACGCGACGTCGATCGCTGGCGCGACGCGCTCGCCCGTGCCGACGTGAGCCCGTTGGGTGCCGGCGCGCTCGCGGGTTCCAGCTTCCGGCTCGATCCCGATGGCGTTGCGGCCGACCTGGGCTTCTCGCGCCGCTTCGAGAACTCGCTCGACGCTGTGTCAGATCGGGACTTCGTGGCGGAAGCGCTCTTTGTCGCCGCGCTCGAGCAGGTGCATCTCTCGCGCATCGGCGAAGAGCTGGTCCTGTGGTCGAGCGAGGAGTTCGGCTTCGCCCGTCTCGCCGACGCGTACAGCACCGGTTCCTCGATGCTCCCCAACAAGAAGAATCCTGACATTGCCGAGCTCGCTCGAGGAAAGGCCGGGCGTCTCATCGGCGATCTCACCGGCTTCCTCGCCACGCTCAAGGGACTGCCGCTTGCGTACAACCGGGACCTCCAAGAGGACAAGGAGCCCCTCTTTGACGCCTTGAGCACGCTGTCGCTCTCTCTCGTAGCGTTGCGAGGCGTGTTCGAGACCCTCGAGTTCGTGCCGGAGCGCATGCGAGCCGCGGCCGATGTCGCGACGACCGCCGCCACCGATCTGGCCGAGCAGATGGTGCGCGAGGGAACGCCCTTCCGCGACGCGCACGCCGCAGTGGGCTCCGTCGCGCGCGACGCGAGCACAGGCCATCGATCCTTCGCCGAACTCGTCGCGGCCGACGACCGCTTCGGTGCCGACGCGAGCGATGCGCTTGCGCCGGGGGAGGCAGTGCGCCGCCGGACGACGCCGGGCGGTGCCGGACCTGGGCCGGTCGCCGAGCAGGTGCACGCGGCGCATGCTCGTCTGGCGGAACAAGCAACGTGGCTACGCGTCTAGTCGGAAAGGTCCTCGGGCGCTCCTTCTACGCCCAAGACGCGCGCAAGCTCGCTCCGCTACTGCTCAACAAGGTTCTGATGCACCACGACCCGGATGCCGGGCGACTCTTGGTCCGGATCGTCGAGGTCGAGGCGTATGCCGGAGCCGAAGACCCCGCGAGTCACGGGTACCGCGGGAAAACCGGTCGCAACGCGACGATGTTCGGACCACCCGGTCACCTGTACGTGTACTTCACCTACGGCATGCACTGGTGTGCCAACGTCGTGGGGGGCTCAGAGGGGATCGCGTCCGGGGTGTTGCTGCGCGCGGCGGAGCCCATGACGGGCGTCGAGACCATGCGCACGCGTCGACCCGCGGCGCGCCAAGAGACCGAGCTGTGCTCCGGGCCCGCGCGGCTCACGCAGGCACTCGGACTCACCGGGGATCACGACGGCACGGACCTCGTGCGTGGGGTGGTCCGGCTCCTCGACGACGGCATGCCGCCGCCCCGGCGTCCGATCGCGACGACCCGGGTGGGCTTGCGCGCGGGACGTGGCGACGAGGACCGATGGCGGTTCTTCGTGCCGGGCAACCTGAACGTCAGCCGCGGACCCAAGCACTAGAAGCAGCCGAGCGACCCGAAGGGCGGGGCCAGGTATCCGGGCCCGAGCGAGCGCGACCATGATCTAGGTTCCACCGGATGCCGCCGTCGGTGAACACGCAGCTCGAAACGCTCCGGGCGAACACGGTCGACTTCATCAGCGAAGACGAGCTCCGAGCCAAGCTCGAGCGCGGGAAGCCGCTGCGCGCAAAGCTCGGCATCGATCCGACCGCGTCGGACATCCACTTGGGTTTCGCGGTCGTCCTGCGCAAGCTGCGCGAGTTCCAGGACCTCGGCCACACGGCCGTGCTCATCCTCGGAGACTTCACCGCACAAGTGGGTGACCCGTCGGGACGATCAGCAAGCCGACCTCGCTTGTCCAAGGAGGAGGTCGACGCACACGCCGAGACCTACCTCGAGCAGATCCACCAGATCCTGAGCACCGATCGACTCGAGGTGCGCCGCAACGCTGAGTGGCTGGGCACGATGGGTATCGAGGACGCCCTGCGACTCGCGTCGCGCACAACCGTCGCTCGCATGCTCGAACGCGACGACTTCGCGAACCGCTACGCCGAGGGTTCGCCGATCTCGGTCATGGAGTTCCTGTACCCGCTGTTGCAGGGCTGCGACTCGGTGGTGGTCGAGGCCGACGTCGAGCTCGGGGGGACCGACCAGCTGTTCAATTTCTTGCTCGCCCGACAGCTCCAGGAGCAAGAGGGCCAAGAGCCGCAGTGCATCATCACGACGCCGCTGCTCGTCGGACTCGATGGCGCGCAGAAGATGTCGAAGAGCCTCGGCAACTACGTGGGCATCTCGGAGCCTCCGGCGGAGCAGTTCGGCAAGGTCATGTCGATCCCGGACGACCTGATCGAGCAGTGGGCGCTGCTCACGACGAGCGCGACCGAGTCGATCACCCGTCGTCTCCAGGAGGGCACAAAGGTCGAAGCGAAACGCGCGCTGGGCCGCGCGATTGTCGACGAGTACCACCCGGAGGGCTCTGGCGCCGCGGCCGAGGCGGAGTTCGACCGGGTCTTCAAGGCCAAGGAGACCCCCACAGACATCCCCGAGCACGTGCTCGACGTCTCTGAGGCGGTGGACGGCAAGATCCGCCTGGCCAACGTGCTCCGCCAGGCCGGTCTCGTGCAGTCCAACACCGAAGGGCAGCGCCTGATCACCCAGGGCGGCGTCCGTTGCAACGACGAGCCCGCCACCGACCCAGACGCGGCGCTCGAGCCGGCCGAGCTCGACGGGGTCGTGCTCCAGGTCGGGCGGCGACGATGGGTCCGGATTCGAGCGAATCCGGCGCGGTAATTGACTCGGCCCCTTGGGCCCCATAGGATCAGAGGTCCGCCTAGGGGATTCCCTCAGGCGGTTGACACGGACGCTCGCCCAGGTCATCAGCCGCCGAAACCCGGCGACGATGGCCAGCCGAGTCGAGTGAGCGTTCAGCCAGCAAGGATTTCCGGCGTGTATTGCGCGCCGCGTGCCTCGCGACAGCTCCTTGAAAACGGAACAGTGACGCCACAAAAGCCAGTGAAGGCGTTCGCGCCGTTTCTTTGACGCGCGTGGGCGCCTCTCGCAATTCCGTCACCTGAGGGCGAAGTGTCGCTCGACGGTGACTCTCCGATCTGCACCCCGCCAAGGGTGTTGGTCTCGATGGAGAGTTTGATCCTGGCTCAGGACGAACGCTGGCGGCGCGCCTCATACATGCAAGTCGAACGTGAAGCCTGGAGCTTGCTCTGGGTGGAAAGTGGCGAACGGGTGAGGAACACGTGAGGAACCTGCCCTGGAGACCGGGATAACACCGGGAAACCGGTGCTAATACCGGATGCCCTCACCGGATCACATGATCCGGTGAGGAAATGGATTCCGCTCCAGGATGGCCTCGCGGCCTATCAGCTTGTTGGTGGGGTAACGGCCCACCAAGGCTTCGACGGGTAGCTGGTCTGAGAGGATGTCCAGCCACACTGGGACTGAGACACGGCCCAGACTCCTACGGGAGGCAGCAGTAGGGAATCTTGCGCAATGAGCGAAAGCTTGACGCAGCGACGCCGCGTGCGGGATGAAGGCCCTCGGGTCGTAAACCGCTTTCAGCAGGGACGAAATTGACGGTACCTGCAGAAGAAGCCCCGGCCAACTACGTGCCAGCAGCCGCGGTAATACGTAGGGGGCAAGCGTTGTCCGGATTTATTGGGCGTAAAGAGCTCGTAGGCGGTTCGACAAGTCGACTGTGAAATCTCCACGCTCAACGTGGAGGGGTCAGTCGAGACTGTCGTGACTCGAGTCCGGTAGGGGAGTGTGGAATTCCCGGTGTAGCGGTGAAATGCGCAGAGATCGGGAGGAACACCCGTAGCGAAGGCGGCACTCTGGGCCGGTACTGACGCTGAGGAGCGAAAGCGTGGGGAGCAAACAGGATTAGATACCCTGGTAGTCCACGCCGTAAACGTTGGGCACTAGGTGTGGGGCTCTATCAACGGGCTCCGTGCCGTAGCTAACGCATTAAGTGCCCCGCCTGGGGAGTACGGCCGCAAGGCTAAAACTCAAAGGAATTGACGGGGGCCCGCACAAGCGGCGGAGCATGTGGCTTAATTCGAAGCAACGCGAAGAACCTTACCTGGGCTTGACATACACCTTACAGCCATAGAGATATGTCGGATCCGTTCGTGGTGTACAGGTGGTGCATGGCTGTCGTCAGCTCGTGTCGTGAGATGTTGGGTTAAGTCCCGCAACGAGCGCAACCCCTATCCTATGTTGCCAGCGCGTAATGGCGGGGACTCGTAGGAGACTGCCGGTGCCAAACCGGAGGAAGGTGGGGACGAGGTCAAGTCCTCATGCCCCTTACGTCCAGGGCTGCACACATGCTACAATGGCCGGTACAAAGGGTTGCTACTCTGCGAAGAGACGCCAATCCCAAAAAGCCGGTCTCAGTTCGGATCGCAGTCTGCAACTCGACTGCGTGAAGTCGGAGTCGCTAGTAATCGCAGATCAGCATTGCTGCGGTGAATACGTTCCCGGGCCTTGTACACACCGCCCGTCACACCACGAAAGTTGGTAACACCCGAAGCCAGTGGCCCAACCCTTTTGGGAGGGAGCTGTCGAAGGTGGGATCAGCGATTGGGGTGAAGTCGTAACAAGGTAGCCGTACCGGAAGGTGCGGCTGGATCACCTCCTTTCTAAGGAGCGCACTGCCCTTCTCAAATGCCTTTGTCCACGGACATCGGTGGGTGAGTTGGGGCTCCTACGTCGATCACTGGTGAGTCGTCACACTCGTTGCACTCCAGACCCCCGGGTCAGCCAGTGCCTCTCCCAAGAGCTTCGGCTCTCGAGCGAGGCGCCGGGCCGCACGGGCACCACCTGGAGGCGAGTGAGTCGGCGCCGGCGTCACTATTCCGTTGTGAGGGAGCTGCACCCGCGTGCTGTCTGCACGCGGTGCTCGCACCTCTCGAGGCCACACGCCGCCTCCCCGCTGACCTGCCCTCGTGCAGCTTGGCGTGGCGCGGCCGGCCCCACCCCGTCCTTTGAGAACTCAAGAGCAAGCACGAGCATCTAGCACAACGTGCATATTTCGTAAGACAAAAGTGCAAGAAGAACTCCCAAGCTAGAAAGAGCCAACGGTGGATGCCTTGGCGCCAGATGCCGATGAAG
>JBBECS010000037.1:0-1003 GCA_040881685.1 Acidimicrobiia bacterium
CGGTGAACACCGGCGATGACATCGTCTGCACGTTCACCAACACGACGAACACGGCCACGGTCACCGTGGTCAAGAACATCGGCTCGGACACCACGCCCGTGGCCGGGTGGACGTTCGACGGGTTGCTGCCCGGTGGCTCTGACCCAGCGCTCTTCACGGCCAACGGCACCACGAGCCTCCTCGGTCAGCAGACCAACAACGCCGTGTTCGCGGTCGACCATGTCAGCAACTCGGGGAGCCCGCTCACCCTCACCGAGATCCCGGTGCAGGCTGACTTCTCGTATGGCGGTGTCACCTGCGCCAGCGGGCCGAACAACGTGCCGGTCACGACCACCGTCCATGGCGGCACGCTGAACGTCAACACCGGCGACAACATCGTGTGCACGTTCGTGAACAACCCGGCGGGGATCGGCCTCACGAAGACGCCCAACCCGTCGGCGGTCACGGCCGGCTCGAACGTGACCTTCACGCTCGTCGCCACGAACACGTCGGGTGTTCCGCTTCACAACGTGATCTTCACCGACGATCTTGACAGCGCGTTCACGTTCGTGTCGTCGCCCGATGGCTGCTCGGCGGTTGGCCAGCTCGTCACGTGCGGGCCGTACTTCCCGCTTCCGTCCACGCTCGATCCCGGTCAGACGAAGACGGTGAGCTTCGTCGTCGCTGTCGGGGTCGGGCTGCCGGCAGGAACCGTGATCCCGAACACGGCCAACGTCGTGGGAGATCCCGCGGACGGGCCACCGGTGACCGCGACTGCGCCGGCGAGCGTCAGCGTGGTCGAGGTGTTGACAGAGGTCGTGACGAGGCCAGGCAGTGTCGCCGGCGTTCTGCCCTTCACGGGCTCGGCGTCGGAGATCCTCGTCAAGACGGGTTTGTGGCTGCTCGGTATCGGCAGTGTGCTGGTGCTGCTGACCAGCCGCAGGTTCCGCCGGCGCCGGGCGGTGGGTGCATAAACCCGCCCGGGCTGAAGCAGGAGCAGTCGGCCCCGGGCGCGGCCCGGGGT
>JBBECS010000037.1:1013-17219 GCA_040881685.1 Acidimicrobiia bacterium
GGGGGGGGGGGGGGGGGGTGTACTCGCGCCCGGGCCCGCCGTGTCGCCTCCACGCGTGGGCGCCGGAGCGTTTCGCACGGAGCTTGCAGTGCTCTGGAGTGGTGGGCGACGGCCTGTACTGAGTTGGACCGGTGCCGCTACGGTGGCCGGATGCGCGGAACCGCGGGTCGGCTTGCCGATCGCGGTCGAGATCGCCTGGCCGGCGCCCAGCGGCGTCTCTCACGAACGGTCTTCGGCACGCTCCGGCCATCGCTGGTCATTGTCGGAGCACACAAAGCCGGCACGACGGCCTTGTTCGATTACTTGGCGCTCCACCCACAGGTCGCGGCGCCGCGGAAGAAGGAACTCAACTTCTTCGGGTGTGACATCCGTTACGGGAGCGGCGCGGGCTTCTACAAATCGTTCTTTCCGGCTCGAACAAGTCCTGGGGACTCCCGCATCACGTTCGAGGCTACGCCGCACTATCTCTTCGCAGCCGAGAAGGCGGCGCCTCGGCTTCGTTCGTTCGATCGCGACGTCCGGATCATCGCTCTGCTGCGCGATCCCGTCGACCGAGCCTACTCCGCCTGGCAGATGCACCAGGCGTACCGCCGGACCGATACGAAGGTGTTCAACACGTGGGTCTGTGAGTGTGACGGAGCGACGGAGGCCGCCGCCTTCCGCCCGCGACGCGAGCAGTACGGCCGCTCCTTCACCGACGATGTCATTGAGGAACTCGAGGTCGAGGAACAGGGCCAGCGGATCGAATGGTCGGTGATCGGCCACGGGCGTTACGCTGATCAGTTAGCGGTCTACTTTGAGCAGTTCGCTGCCGACCAGATGATGATCATCGACAGTGCGAAGATGAGGACCGATCCCCGCTCCGAGCTGCGGCTTGTGGAGGAGTTTCTTCATCTCGACCATCACGACTGGCACGCCGACGATCTTGCCCCGCGGTTCGTCGGTGGGTACTCGGAGCCACTGCCACTCGACGCCCGTCGGGTCCTGGCTGACCACTACCGGCCGTTCAACGATCGCCTGCAAGCCATGCTCGACCGCGAGTTCGACTGGGCGTGAGCCTCTACCGCGGGGCTGGCTGAGAACAACTCGGGGATATCTGAGTCGGTGAGCGCTCGCTCATCGAGCGCCGCCCGCCGGATGGTCCGTGGAACGAACGATCAGCGATGGCGTCGTCGCTGAGGTGAAGTCGCGTCTCGCCGTTCCTGCTGTCCAGTCAGCCGAACTCGGTGCGGGTCATCGTCACCGCTGAGCCGTCGACCACGGCAGGACTCTGGCGGGCTTCAGCGGGCTTGCGCGGAGGTCGCGACGCTGCTCGCAGAGATGCGAGGCGCGATCCAATCGACAGCCAGATATCAGAACGACACAATCCACCACTTCGAGCTTGTTGTGGCCTTGGTAGTGCGAAGTGCGATTACCCCGGAGCGAGACGGCGGCGGTCGACCGGGAAAGCAAGACTGGCCTGAAGCAAGACCAGCGGCGCCCTCGGCAGGACTCGAACCTGCGCACACGGCTCCGGAGGCCGATGCTCTATCCGCTGAGCTACGAGGGCACGAGGGCGAGGGCGAGGGCAGGGAGAGCCAGGGTACACCGCGCCCGGGCGGGATCGACGTGGGTGTCAGGCCGTGTCGTCGGCGCGGGCGGCGGCATCGAGGGCGGCACGCGCGGCAGCTTCGATCGGGCTGGCTCCGGCGCCGAGTCCGTGGAGCAGGTGCGCGCGCTCCCGCGTGCAGGAGCGCGATCGCGACCACAAAGCGGGCTCCGCGGTGTGGCCACGGATTTCTCCCGGGGTCGAGCGGGAGAACGCAAGTACGATGCGACCACGGCGCGCCGCCGCCGCGCCCACCCTCGTGATCCGCGAACAGCTCGTCGCCGCGCTTCGTGCCGCGCTCGCCGAGGCCGGCTTTTCCGAGCCGGCCAGTGGTGTCGCGCTCGAACCACCGAAGCAGCGGGAGCACGGCGACTGGAGCTCACCGGTCGCGTTGCCGGTGGCGAAGGGAGCCGGCGAGAAGCCGCGAGACGTCGCCGCGAAGCTCGTCGCATCGCTCGATGCCAGCCCGCCGCCACATGTCGAGCGGATCGAGATCGCGGGACCAGGCTTCATCAACTTCCATCTCGCGCCCACGTGGTTGCACGACGTGCTGCGCGGCGTCGCGGCAGCCGGCGACCAGTACGGCCGCGGCACGGCGCTCGCGGGTCGTCGGATCAACCTCGAGTTCGTATCGGCGAACCCCACGGGACCGCTCCATGCGGGTGGCGGGAGGTGGGTGGCAGTCGGTGACGCGCTCGCCAACCTGCTCGCTGCTCAAGGTGCGGAGGTGCACCGCGAGTACTACTTGAACGACGCGGGCAACCAGCTCGACACGTTCGGCGCTTCGCTCTTCGCTCGTTACGAGGGTCAGGAGCCTCCTGAGGACGGCTATCAGGGCGAGTACCTCGTGGAGATGGCAGCACGGCTTCGCGCCGAGCTAGGTGACGCCGTCTCCGAAGAGCAGGCGCGCGAGTGGGGGTACCTCGACGTCGTCGGTCAGCTCGATCGAGACCTCGGGCGCATCGGCGTGCACTTCGATACGTGGTTCTCGGAGCGGACCCTTCACGAGCGAGGCGAGGTCGAGCAGGTCATCGCCGACCTGCGCGAGCGGGGTCACACGTTCGAGAACGACGGGGCGCTCTGGTTGCGCAGCACGGAGTTCGGGGACCAGCGCGACCGGGTGCTGGTGAAGTCTGACGGCAACACCACCTATCTGTGCAACGACCTCGCGTATCACCGGGACAAGTTGGCCCGGAAGTGGGAGCACCTCATCGACATCTGGGGTGCCGACCATCACGGTCAGGTGAAGTCGCTCCAGGCGGGACTCGAGGCACTCGGGTTCCCGCCCGGCGAACCGGAGGTCGTGCTGGGTCAGCTCGTGAACGTGCAACGAGGTGGCGAGCTGGTCCGAATGTCACGGCGCGCGGGGAACATCGTGGCGCTGGCCGACATCCTCGACGACGTCGATCCCGATGTGTGCCGATTGACCTTCCTGCTCCAGAGCATCGACACCGCGCAGACGTTCGATCTGGATGTGGTGACGCAGCAGTCGATGGAGAACCCCGTGTACTACGTGCAGTACGCGCACGCTCGAGTGGTATCGATCGCGCGCATCGCCGCCGAGCGTGGCGTTACGCGCAGCCCGTTGCAGGAGGTCGATCTCGCACCGTTGGTGCACGAGCGCGAACTCGACTTGTTGCGCGCGCTCGCCACGTACCCAGACGACGTTCTCGAGGCGACCGAGCTGCGTGCACCCCACCGAGTGACCACGTGGGTCCGCGACTTTGCCGCGCGCGTCCACGGCTTCTACCGCGACTGTCGCGTGATCACCGACGACGCCGCGCTCACTCAGGCCCGCTTGTGGCTCGCCGAGGTGTCCCGCATCGGGCTGGCGAACGCGCTCGGTTTGTTGGGTGTGCACGCGCCGGACGAGATGACGCGTCTCGACGATGATGAAGACGGCGACGGTCAGGGCGGATGATCACCGACGCACCGATCGACACGTCGTTGATCCCACCCGGCTTGCTCTCGATCGATCTCGAGGCGCTGGCCGAGGAGTTTGGAACGCCACTCTTCGTGTACGACGAGGACGAGCTGCGGCGGCGCTGCCGTGAGTACGTCGAGTGCTTCGGCGTCAACGCCGTCACATACGCCGCAAAGTCGTTCCTCTGCGCGGCGATCGTCCAACTCGTCGATGAAGAGGCGTTGCAGCTCGATGTCGCGACCGGCGGTGAGCTGTTCGTGGCCCAGAACGCGGGCTTCCCAGCGGATCGAATCGTGTTCCACGGCAACAACAAGTCGGACGACGAGATCCGACTCGGACTCGAATTCGGAGTCGGGCGGTTCGTCGTCGATTCCTTCGACGAGATCTCCCGACTCGAAGCGGCCGTGAAGGCGTGGACGCGCGGAGATCCTCCGACTGTGTTGGTGCGGGTGACCCCAGGAGTCGAGGCGCACACGCACGAGTTCATCGAGACCGGCACGGAGAGATCCAAGTTCGGTTTCACGGTCACCGAGGGAATCGCGCTCGCGGCCGTGAAGCGCGTGGTCGAAAGCGGCGCGCTTCACTTCGGTGGCCTGCACAGTCACATCGGTTCGCAGATCGAGCGGCTCGATGCTTATGGCCGGGCAGTGGAGATCCTCGCGAAGCTTGCCGACGAGATCGCGACCACGACCGGCGAGCGTGTGGAAGAGCTCAACCTCGGTGGCGGGTTGGCGGCTCGCTATCTCGCCGACGATCTCGACGTGCCGATCAACGAGTACGCGGCAGCGTTGCGCGCCGCGGTGGAAACGCATTGGGCGAAAGGTGAAAGGCCGCGAATCCTTGTCGAGCCCGGTCGGTCGATCGTCGCCGCGTCAGCGATCACCCTGTACCGCGTCGGAACGGTGAAGGAGATCCCGGGCATCGGCACCTATGTGGCGGTGGACGGCGGCATGAGCGACAACCCGAGGCCTGTCCTCTACGGCGCCGGGTACGAGGCGTACTTGCCGGCACGGGTCGCCGAGGCGCGTCCGCTCCGGTGCAACATCGTGGGGAAGCACTGCGAGCAGGGCGACGTGATCGTGGCCGACGCTCAGCTCCCCACGGGTGTCGGCGTGGGGGACCTGCTGGCGACGCCCACCACCGGCGCGTACGGCTACTCGATGGCATCCAACTACAACAAGGTCACACGGCCAGCCGTGGTCTTCGTACGCGATGGGAGGACTCGCCTGGTCGTACGGCGCGAGACCCCTGAAGACCTCGTTCGCCTGGATGTGGTGTAGGCCAGACTGGTGACCGTGCGCACATCAGTTCGCGTCGGCTTGCTCGGTTGCGGCAACGTCGGCAGCGCGCTCGCCCGCCTCGTCGACGAGCATGCCGACCTGATCACGACGCGAGCCGGCGTTCCGATCGAGATCACTCGAGTCGCGGTGCGTGACGTCGCGAAGTCCCGCGATGTGAAGGTGCCGCCCGACCGGTTCACCGACGATGCCGAGGCTGTGGTCCGCGATCCCGACGTCGACGTCATCGTCGAGACGATGGGTGGAGTGGATCCGGCGCGCGCGTTGATCACCGATGCGCTGCGTGCGGGCAAGCCGGTGGTCACGGCGAACAAGGAGCTCATCGCCCGCCATGGCCCCGAGCTCTTCGGTGTGGCGGCGGAGGCGGGCGTCGATCTTCTCTTCGAGGCCTCGGTTGCCGGAGGCATCCCGCTCATGCGGCCGCTGCGGGAGTCCCTGGCCGGCGACCGGATCCGCCGCGTGATGGGGATCGTCAACGGAACGACCAACTTCATCCTCACGCGGATGAGCGAAGACGGAATGTCGTTCGCCGACGCGCTCGCCGAGGCCCAGAAGCTGGGGTACGCGGAACCTGATCCCAGCGCCGACGTCGAGGGTGAGGACGCCGCGGCCAAGGCAGCGATCATCGCGACAATCGCATTCGGTGCGCGCGTCGGTGTCGACGACGTGTACCGCGAGGGCATCACCGACATCACCGAGGACGACATCGACTCCGCCGCCGTCCTCGGGTACACGGTGAAGCTACTGGCAGTGGCCGAAGAGCTCGAGGGTGGGATCTCGGTTCGAGTCCACCCCGCGATGATCCCGGTGCATCACCCACTCGCTTCGGTGCGCGACGCCTTCAACGCGGTCTTCATCGAGGGTGAGGCGGTCGGTGAGCTCATGCTCTACGGACGCGGCGCGGGCGGTGGCCCGACCGCGTCGGCGTTGTCCGGCGACCTCATCGACGCGGCCAAGAACCTGGTGTCGGCGGCGAAGGGCGCCACGGTTGGTGAGCTCGTGGATCGGCCGATTCGCGCGATCGACGAGACCGAGTCGCAGTTCTATCTGCTGATGGAGGTTGCGGACCGGCCCGGCGTGCTGGCCGCCATCGCCAACGAGTTCGGGCAACACGGAGTCTCGATCAAGTCGATGGAGCAGCGCGGCATGGGAGAAGACGCGCGCCTCGTGTTCGTCACGCACCGCGCTCGCGAGTCCGCGCTCAGCGCCACGCTGGCGTCGCTGCGCCACGTCGAGTCGGTGCACAAGGTCGGTTCCATGCTGCGCGTTCTGGGAGACGAGGATTGAGCTCCCCGTGGCCGGGAGTGATCGAGGCGTTCCGCGAACGTCTCCCTGTCACCGCCGCTACGCCGGTCATCACGCTGCTCGAGGGGAACACGCCGCTCGTCGATGCGCCCCGCATCGCGGCGCGCGCGGGCGTGGCTCGCGTGCTGCTGAAGATCGAGGGCGCGAACCCCACCGGCTCGTTCAAGGACCGGGGCATGACCATGGCCGTCTCGGCGGCGGCGGAGCACGGGGCCAAGGCGGTCATCTGTGCATCCACTGGCAACACTTCGGCCTCTGCCGCGGCGTACGCCGCACGCGCCGGGCTCCTGTGTGCCGTCGTGCTTCCCGCCGGCCACATCGCGCTCGGGAAGCTCGCGCAGGCGTTGATCCACGGCGCTCGTGTCGTGCCCGTGGAGGGGAACTTCGATGTCGCGCTCGACATCGTGCGCGAGCTCGGTGAGCGCTCCGGCGTCGAAGTCGTGAACTCGGTCAACCCAGTCCGAATCGAAGGTCAGAAGACAGCCGCGTTCGAGATCGTCGACGCGCTGGGCGATGCGCCCACAGCGCACTTCCTGCCCGTCGGTAACGCGGGGAACATCACCGCGTACTGGCAGGGATATCGCGAAGACGCCGAAGCGGGTCGGGCCTCGCGCACGCCTCGCATGATCGGATGGCAGGCGTCAGGTTCGGCGCCCATCGTGCACAACCAGCCGATTGCGCACCCCGAGACGATCGCGACCGCGATTCGCATCGGCAACCCAGCGTCGTGGCAGGGCGCAGTTGACGCGCGCGACGAGTCGGGCGGACACATCGGTGCGGTGACCGACGCCGAGATCCTCGAAGCGTACAAGCTGCTCGCGGCGGTCGAGGGCGTCTTCGTCGAGCCGGCGTCGGCCGCCTCGGTTGCGGGACTCTTGCGTGCTGCGGCCGATTCGCTCGTGGTGGGCGACGACGTGGTCGTGTGCACGCTCACCGGGCACGGTCTGAAGGATCCGCAACGAGCGATCAGCGAGGTCCATGTGGGCGAGCCGGTCGAGGCGACGGCGACGACGGTGGCAGACGCCATCGGCATCTGAGGAACAGCCGAACGTCCCTTCGGGCGCCGCCGGGTATCCCGGCGGCGAGTGAGCGTGACCGTAAAGGAGGAGAGCGATGACGGACCGACCCATCGCGTTGGTGACGGGAGCCTCGACGGGCATCGGCGCGGAGTTCGCTCGAGTGCTCGCGTGTCGGGGTGATGACCTCGTCGTGGTCGCACGTAACGAGGACCGGTTGCAGGAGCTCGCGAGGACGCTCGAGGCGGAGCACGGAGCGCAGGTCGAAGTGATCGCTGCCGACCTCGAGACGACCGATGGTGTGGCGAAGATCGAGGCGCGCCTGGCCGACGGGGCCAGCCCGGTGGAGCTGCTGGTGAACAACGCCGGGTTCGCCACGAGCGGCGCGTTCCACACGCTCCCGGTCGAAGGCGAGGTGTCGGAGATCAACCTCAACGTCGTAGCGCTCGTGCGCCTGACGCACGCGGCCGTCGGACCCATGGTCGAGCGGGGCCATGGAGGGGTGATCAACGTATCGTCAGTGGGTGCGTACCAGCCGACGCCGAACAGCGCGACGTACTCGGCGACCAAGGCGTTCGTCAGCAGCTTCACGAACGCGATCCATGAGGAGCTCAAGGACACGGGCGTGAAGGCGATGGTGCTTGCGCCCGGATTCACACACACCGAGTTCCACGTGCGCGCCAAGATCGAGAACAACGATGCGATGCCCGGCTTCGTGTGGCAGACACCTGACGAGGTGGTGTCGGCCGCGCTCAAGGCCTACGACAAAGGTCGCGCCGTGTGCATCCCTGGCGCGCTCAACAACGTGGCTGCGGCATTCTCAGGTTCGATGCCGGCCGGTGTCAGTCGAAAGATCGCGGGAATGGTGACCAAGCGGACGTATTGAGGCCGCTGGGTGCGGTCGGCTACGCGCGATCGATCCGGAACACACCCGTGGACAGCGACAGCACGTAGATCTCGCCGTTGTTGTCCTCACCGAAGGAGGCGGTGTTCTCGACGCCGATCCCGATCTTGGCGCCCTTGAGGATGTTGCCGCTGCCGTTGATCAGCAGCCCGCGGATCGCGAAGTTGTAGAAGTCGGCGAAGATGTAAACGCCATTCAACTCGGGGATCGCGGATCCTCGGTACACGTAGCCGCCGGTGACGGCACGGTCGCCCTGGCTCCGATCGAACGCGTGCACCGGGGGAGTGTGGGGTGACGTCCCGCCCAAGGGAGAGCTATTGGGCCCGGGGACGTTGCCCTCGAACCGGTTCCACCCGAAGTTCCTGCCGAAGCCACCGGGCGGTGACGGCGGCGCACCCGGCGCCGGTGCCCAGTCGACCTCCTCGCGCTGGCCTTGGCCCACGTCACCGACCCACAGGTCCCCCGTCTGGCGATCGAACGACATGCGGAACGGGTTGCGCAGTCCGTACGACCAGATCGAGTCCGTCTCGTTGATACCGCTGCCTTCGTAGAAGGGGTTGTCGGGTGGGCTCGTGTACGTCTGCGGGCCGCCGCCGTCGGGATCGGTCGGGTCGATGCGCAGGATCTTGCCGAGCTGGGTGTCGAGCGACTGCGCGTTCCCCCCCGGGGGGTGGCCTGCGCCCTGATCGTTGGCGCCGCCACCGTCACCGAGCGAGAGGTACAGCATCCCGTCCGGGCCGAACAGGAGGCTCCCACCCTTGTGGTTGGTCTGCGGCTGCGCGTGTGTCAGCACGGGTCGGGCCGAGTCCGCGTCCGCGAGGAACGTCGTGCCGTCGAACGCATACTCCACGACTCTCGTGGAGCACGTGCCGTCGGCCTGTGAGTAGTGCACATAGAGCTTGGTGTCGTCGGGCGAGAAGTCCATGCCGAGCAGGCCGCACTCGCCGCCCGTATTCACGAGAGGGCTGATGTCCAACACGAGCTGCGCGCCGCTCGGGCTCAGCACGCGGTAGATGCGGCCTTCCCTGGTGGCGAGGTACAGACCGGCGTCGCCGGCGCGCACAGCCATCGTGATGGCGCCGAACCCGCCGACAGGCGTGAGCTTGAGGTTCACGCCGAACACCGGCGGGGGTGGGGGCGGGGGCGGCGGCTTCTTGATGTGACAGCCCGTAGCAACGACGACCAGCGAGAGGAGCGCCGAGAACACGAGGAGCCGACGGCGCATCGAGGTCAGGCTACCGCGCACTCGATTGGTATCGGCACCAGGGGTTACAGATCTCAAGCGGGGTCGATCCGGTACAAGCCGCTCGATTGGGAGAGCACGTAGAGCTCGCCGTCGTTGTCCTCGCCGAACGACGAGACCTCGTCGAGGCTGACGCCCAGTGATCCCTTCTCCTCCACTTCGGTGTTTGATTCGCGCACGTAGCGGAGGCGTCCGTTGCAGTAGTCGGCGTACACGTAAGCACCGACCAGGTCGGGGATGGTGGTCCCTCGATAAACGAACCCGCCGATCACGGAGCAGTTGCCGTCGTCGCGGGAGAGCGAGAGCAGCGGTGGGAGCGCGGGCCCATTGGTGTCGCCGTCCCGATACCGCTCCTCAGCTTCGAAGACGTTCCATCCGAAGTTCCAACCGTCCCCCGCCCCTTGGGCAGCGGGCGAGACGTTGATCTCCTCCCACTCGTCCTGGCCGACGTCACCGATCCAGAGATCGCCGCCGGCGCGGTCGAAGGAGAACCGCCACGGGTTCCGCAGTCCGTACGACCAGATCTCCGGACGCCCGCCACCATCGGCGAACGGGTTGTCGTCGGGGATCGTGTAGGGGGAGTCGCCGTTCGGGGTGGGGTCGATGCGCAGGATCTTGCCCAACAGCGTGCGCACCGACTGCGCGTTGCCCTCGCGCGCGTGCCCGGAATCCTCGTCGCCGCTACCACCGCCGTCACCCAGGCCGAGGTAGAGCATGCCGTCGGGTCCGAACGCGAGCTGACCGCCGTTGTGGTTCGCCTGCGGTTGGCGCACCGCGAGGATCCTCCGGCGACTGGAGACCACGGGGCCCTCGTCGTCGACCGCGTACTCCTCGACGCGTGTGTCGCCCGCGTTGTTCGTGAAGTGCACGTAGAGCCGTTCGCCGCCAGGGGAGAACACGAGACCGAGGAGACCTTGCTCATCATCAGCGCTGGTCCGGTCGGTGAGATCGAGCACGGTCGAGACGTCACCGGAATCGTCTACGGCCACGACGCGCCCGTCCTGTTCAGCCACGTAGAGCGCGTCGTCGCCGAAGCGAACGGCGAACGCGGTCGGCGTGTCGACGTCGGCGATGTGCACCAGCTCGACGGTGCCGCGCAGCGACTGCGCGCCACCACACGTCGGCAGACCGATGGTGACGACGAGCGTGGTGATCAGCGTTGTCGCGGCCGCGCGCGCCCTCACGCCGGGTCGATGCGGAACACCCCGTCGGATTGCGAGATCACGTACAGCTCGCCGTCGTTGTCCTCACCGAACGACGATACATTGGCGGCCGTCACGCCGAGAGACCGCCCCACGATGACGCGACCACCCTCGACCCGAATCGCCGCGACGGCAGGGTTGCAGTAGTCGCTGAACACGTAGGCACCGACGAGATCGGGGATGCGTGTGCCGCGGTACACGTAGCCACCGGTGATCGAGCAATTTCCGTCGTCGTGCGATGTCTCGAAGACGGGGGTCGTTGCATTGGGTGAACCTCCGCCGCGGAAGTCGTGCGCGCCCTCGAAGACGGGCCAACCAAAGTTGGCGCCGGCGATGGCTTCGAACGGCATCATGTTGACTTCCTCCCATTCGCCCTGCCCCACGTCAGCGATCCACACATCGTCGGTCGAGCGGTCGAACGAGAAGCGCCACGGGTTGCGGAGGCCGTACGCCCAGATCTCCGGACGGCCGCCGTCAGCGGCGAATGGGTTGTCGGGCGGGATCCGGTACGCGGCAGCCAGCGACGGGCGGGGGTCGATCCGCACAATCTTCCCGAGCAACGTGTCGAGCGACTGGCCGTTGCCTTCGGGCGCGTGGCCGGAGCCCTCGTCGCCCGCGCCGCCGCCGTCGCCGAGGCCGAGGTACAGCATGCCGTCCGGCCCGAACGCGAGCTGGCCGCCGTTGTGGTTGGATTGGGGTTGATCCAGGCTGAGCACGATGCGGCGCGTCGCGGGGTCGACCCGACCGTCCTCGAACGTGTACTCATCGACGGTCGTGTCGCCGTTGACGTCGGAGTAGTGGACGTAAAGCTTCGTGCCATCGGGTGAGAAGGTGAGCCCGAGCAAGCCGCGCTCGCCGCCGACGCGGACGCGCCCAGCGAAGTCGAGGACCGTGGACGTGACCCCCTCGTTCAGCGCGACGACCTGGCCGCTCTGGAGCGCGACGTACAGCGCGGGATCGTCGGGACGCGTCGCCATGGCGGTGCCCGTCTTCACGTCCGCGACGGGGGTCAGCACGACGTTGACGGCGTTGAGGTCGGGAGCCTTCGTCGTGGTGGTCGTTGCTGGGACGGTGGAGGTCGTCGTGCGGGGCCGCCGAGCGGCTTGATCCGAGTCACCGCCGCAGGCGCCGACGCCGACAATGAGGACAGCCGCAAGGAGCATCACCGCGGGGGGAGAGCGGCGCACGTCTCGACGCTAGCGACCACGCGGCTGATTACCACGGCGGGTCGCTCAGGGGGGTGTGCCACGATTGCGGCGTGAAGTACCTCGTGCTCGTGCCCGACGGGTGCGCCGACGAGTCCCTGGACGAGCTCGGTGGCCGCACCCCGCTGGAGGCTGCGGCCATGCCGCGGCTTGCGGAGCTGGCCACGCGCTCGGAAGTGGGTCGGGCGGCCGTCATCCCACCCGGCCTGCCCCCGGGGAGCGACGTGGGGAACATGGCGATCCTCGGCTACGACCCCGCCGAGTTCCACACCGGTCGGGCGGCGATCGAGGCTGCCGCGATGGGGGTCGAGTTGGGCGCCGACGAGGTCGCGTACCGGTGCAACCTCGTCACCATCGACGAAGCCGGCACGATGGTCGACTTCGCGGCCGGACACCCGACCGATGCCCAGAGCCACCCGATCGTCGCCGCGCTCGACGCCGCGCTGGGAGCCGGGCGTGACGGCGTGCGGTTCCATCCCGGCGTCGAGTACCGGCATCTCTGCGTCGTCCCGCGCGACTGGGTGGAGGCCGAGTGCGTTCCGCCGCACGACCTCACGGGTCAACCGGCGGTGTTCCCGAGCGGTCCGGCCGCAGGGAAGCTCAACGCCCTGATGGATGCGTCTCGTGACGTGGTGCGCGCCGCCGCGGCCGAGGTCGGATCGGCCGCAACGCAGATCTGGCTCTGGGGTCAAGGGGCGCGTCCGTCGTTGCCGCGCTTCGAGGATCGCTTCGGCGTGAGTGGACGACTGAGCTCGGCAGTCGACCTCGTGCGCGGGCTCGGTGTGCTCACCGGGCTCGAGGTCGTCGACGTGCCGGGCGCGACGGCCGGCTTCGACAACGACTACGGCGCACAGCGCGACGCCTGTCTTACCTCGCTCGAGGATCGTGACCTGTTCCTCCTCCACGTCGAGGCCACCGACGAAGCCGGACATGCCGGCGACGCCAAGGAGAAGGTGCTCGCGCTCGAGCGCTGGGACACCGACATCATCGGCCCGCTCGTCGACGCACTCGACGGTGAGCCGTACCGCATCCTGTTGATGCCCGATCACTCGACTCCGTGCGCCCTGCGCACGCACACCAGCGACCCCGTGCCCTACCTCTTGTTCGACTCCACGGTCGACGGCCCCGGCGGCGAGTACACCGAGTCCGGCGTCGCCGGCCGAGAGGCCGTCGTGGCGCACACCCTCATGCCGAGGCTCCTCGCGTAGAACGTTCACCGCCGGCCGCGCCGAAGAGAGCGAGCGAATCCGGTTGATTGCCAGGCCCGCGAGTGGGGGATACACTGGTGGACGTTCCGCCGCCGTGGTGCGGCACCCGGCTCCCTCCCCGAGCCGACTTCGCCCAGCGAGAGCGTTTCGCTGCACGCACCGGTTCCACTGCGGCCCCTGTTCCCCTTCCAGGCCCTCCGGCGCCGAGATCGTCGCCGAGGCCCGGAAGTTGGCAATCCGGCGTTGCGCCACCCGGCCGGCGTCGGCTCCCGTGACCCGAGGAGCACAGCACTTCGATGAGCACCGCAGAAGTCGACCGTTCCACGCTCGACGCCAAGGACCGCGACGAGCTCCACGCCATCGCCGGCGCGATGGGCGTCAAGGCGCCCACGCGGATGCGCAAGGCCGAGCTGATCGACGCCATCGTCGCCGCCGCAGGTGATGAGTCCGCCTCAGGTGGGAATGGCACCAGGGACAGCGACAACGACAGCGGCTCGTCCGACGGAGGCGATCGACCGCGTACGGTCCGGTCGGCCCGCGCGTCGGAAGTGACCGACGACTCGATCGAGGCACTCGCGGCCGAAGAGGCAGAGCTCGCGGCCTCAGGTGACGCGGACGCCGACGTCGAAGTGGCGCCCCGACCACGTCGCACCTCGACCACGAGCGACACGACGTCGGACGACGACGGCCAGGACGCATCGAACGCCGACACCAGCAGCTCCGGCGGTGGCGGATCCAGCGTCGACGTCGATCCCGAGGACGTCCGCGAGTCCTACGGCGATGGCAACGTGAACAAGCGACGTCGTCGTCGCCGCGGTCGTGGTGGCGGGTACGAGAGCGAGGGTGGTGGCGGACGGCAGAACGAGCCCGTCGGCGATCCCGTCGAGGTCCAGGGTCTGCTCGATCTACGCGACGAGGGCTACGGCTTCCTCCGCACGACCGGGTACCTTCCGGGCTCCAAGGACGTGTACGTGTCGGCCTCGCAGGTGCGACGGTTCGCACTCCGCAAGGGCGACTTCGTCCAGGGCTCCTCGCGCCCGCAGGCCAGCAACGAGAAGTACCCGGCGCTCCTGCGCGTCGATGCGATCAACGGCATGACGCCCGATGACGCGCGCGACCGGCCGCGTTTCGAAGACCTCACGCCGCTGTTCCCCGACGAGCACCTGCATCTCGAGCTGCTCGACAACCCGCTCGATGTGACCGGTCGGATCATCGACCTGCTCTCGCCGATCGGGAAGGGCCAGCGCGGCATGGTCGTGTCGCCGCCCAAGGCTGGCAAGACCACGATCCTCAAGCAGATCGTGTACTCGGTGGAGCGCAATAACCCCGAGGTGCACCTCATGGTGCTGCTCGTCGAAGAGCGGCCCGAAGAGGTGACGGACATGCGGCGCCACGTGCAGAAGGGCGAAGTCATCGCCAGCACGTTCGACCGCCCGTCCGACGAGCACACGGCTGTCGCCGAGCTCACCATCGACCGGGCCAAGCGCCTCGTCGAGATGGGCAAGGACGTGGTGATCGTCCTCGACGGCATCACCCGTCTGTCGCGGGCCTACAACCTCGCGGCGCCGGCTTCGGGCCGGATCATGTCCGGTGGTGTCGACTCGACCGCGCTGTATCCGCCGAAGCGGTTCTTCGGTGCGGCCCGCAACATCGAAGAGGGTGGATCGCTCACGATCATCGCGACGGCCCTGGTCGAGACGGGCAGCCGGATGGACGAGGTGATCTTCGAGGAGTTCAAGGGCACCGGCAACTGGGAGCTCCGGCTCGACCGGCGCCTCGCGGAGCGCCGCATCTACCCCGCCATCGACGTGGAGGCCTCGAGCACCCGGCACGAGGAGCTGCTCTTCGAGCGCGACCAGCTGAACCAGATCTGGAAGCTGCGCCGTGTGCTCAACGCCCTCGACAGCGACTCCGGCGGCTCGGGACGTGGTCTCGACCTGCTGCTCGAGAAGCTCCGCACGACGAAGAGCAACGACGAGTTCCTCGCCGAGGTGGCCAAGGCCCCGAGCCTGGGTACCTGACCGGACGCCCCGACGGCACCGGTAGGATCGACGCCATGAAGCCCGACATCCACCCCGAATACGTCACGTGCGTCGTGCATTGCTCGTGCGGCAACGAGTTCACCACGCGCTCCACGGTGCCCTCGATGCGAGCGGAGCTCTGCGCCGAGTGCCATCCCTTCTATACGGGCAAGCAGAAGCTCGTGGACACCGGGGGTCGAGTCGAGCGGTTCAACCGCCGATACGACAAGGCCAAGAAGAAGTAGGAGCGCGCCAAGTGGCCCGCAATCCCGACCAACCGCGGTACATGGGCGGCCAGGCCGTCATGGAGGGCGTGATGATGCGCGGCCTGAACAGCTGGGCCGTCGCCGTGCGCAACCCAGAGGGCGAGATCGAGCTCGAGGTGCACGACGCGCCGCGCTGGACCGAGCGTTGGTCACACCTCCCGCTCGTGCGTGGGGTCATCACGTTGGGCGAGTCGCTCAACCTCGGGTTCAAGGCCCTCGCCTGGTCCGCCGACCGGCAGCTGCCGGAAGAGGAGCGGATCTCATCGCGCGCGATGGGCTGGACCATGGGAATCGCCCTGGTGTTCTTCCTCGCGGTGTTCCTTGTGCTCCCCGCGCTCGGCACGAGCGCGCTCGGCAACGCGCTGGATGTGAAGGGCTTCGAGTACCACCTGCTCGAGGGCGGCATCCGCATGGGGATCTTCCTCGGGTACCTGGCCCTGATCGGCCTCATCCCCGATATCAAGCGCGTGTTCATGTACCACGGCGCGGAGCACAAGGCGATCGCCGCGTACGAGAACGACGTCGAGCTCACGCCGGAGTCGGCGCAGCGCTTCACCACCGAGCACGTGCGTTGCGGCACGAACTTCCTGCTCACCGTCATGGTTGTCACGATCTTCGTGTACTCCTTCGTCGGACGCCCTGCGCTCCCGCTGCTCGTGTTGTCGCGCATCGTGCTCATCCCACTCGTCGCGGGCATCGCGTACGAGGTCATCCGGTTCTCGGCTCGCCACATGGAGTGGCGCTGGGTGCGCGTGCTGATGAAGCCCGGCCTGGCGCTCCAAAAGCTCACGACGCGCGAGCCCAACCTCGAGCAGCTCGAGGTGGCCATCCTCTCGCTGCGTGCCGTGATGACGGCCGAGCAGCTCGCCGAGGTGGAGGCCCGCCCGAAGTCCACGGCCCCGGTCGGCCGCGGTCGCCCCACCTTCAGCACCGCCTGACGCGGTTCGTGGCCTTCGTCGCCGGCCTGATCCTGCGGGGTTGGTAGTCCGACCGCCTCGAAGATTTTCTCGGGCCTGGCTTGACAAG
>JBBECS010000038.1 GCA_040881685.1 Acidimicrobiia bacterium
CTGGTGTTCTGCCTCGATGGTCTGGTGGGCGGAGAGTTCGGCCCCGACGTGCTGCAGCACCCCATACAACACCGACCGGCCGGTCGTTTCGTCGACGTCTGGGTGCCGGTGGTTGGCTTCGGCGTCGGGCTGGTCGGTGGCGACGTAGGCGGTGTTGGCGTGGCGGCCGCGGGTCATGGCGACGTAGAGGGTCTCGCGGGTCATCGTGGGTCGCACGAGAGTGTGGGTGGTCTCGACCGTGGAGCCTTGGGCGCGATGGGCGGTGACGGCGTAGGCCAGCTCGACGTGTTCGTCGACGTACCAGGCGGGCAGCCGCACCGACGTGCCGCGGCGGTGGCCGTCGCGGCGCACGGTGACCGACCCGTCGTCGTGGGTGGCGGTGACCGTCCAGCGGTCACCGTTGCGCACCCACCCTCTGCCGGCGAGCAGACGTCGGTCGTTGCGACGCGTGATGACCAGATCGCCGGGGGAGGCGTCGGTGCCGTCGTGCAACCGGACCTCGCCAGCTGGGTCGACGTGTCCGGCGGTGATCCGATCCGACCTGGCTCGTGTGTTGAGCGCGGTGACCGTTTCGGTGGACTCGGCGATCATCGTGCTCGACCGGCCTGTGGCCAGATCGTCGAGCCAGGCCCGGTAGGCAGCGTCGAGCATGGTGTCGGTGTCGCCGTCGTGGACACGACCGTGCGCGTCGTAGGTGTCGATCACGGCCGCGTCGCCGATGCGGAGCCGCAGGGACGCGTGGCGTTCCCAGTCGTGATGGAAGCGGCGGACGTCGACCAGCTCCGGGGCGTCGTCGCGGTCGCGCACGAGCATCCCGAACGCGCCGCCGGCCTCGACGGCGGCGAGCTGTGCCCAGTCGCCGACCAGCAGCACCTTGGCCCCGACCTCGGCGGCGTGGCGGGTGATGCGATCCAGCGTCAAGGTGCCGGCAAGCGAGGCTTCGTCCACGATCACCAGCTGCCCCGCTCGGAAGCCCGCGCCGTTGGCGGTGTGGTCGTGGAGCCACTTGGCGGTGTTCTCGGTCCCGATGCCGAGATCGTCGGCGAGGACCTGGGCGGCAGCCGCGGAGGGCGCCAACCCGACCACTGATCCGGTGCCGTGCTCGCTCTCCCACGCCCGGCGAAGGGCGTTCATCGCGGTGGTCTTGCCGGCTCCGGCCGGGCCGACCAGGACATCCACGACCCGGCCCGACAGCGCCACGGCGGTCAGTGCTGCGATCTGGTCGTCGGCCAACACCCGTCGTTCACGGTCCGGGCGCCGGGCGATCCGTTCGACGAGGGCCAGCCGTACGGTCGGTGCCGTGGTGGCGGTCGCGAGGTCGAGGAGGCGGTCCTCGGCGGCCAACAGTTCGGTCGAGGAGAACACGGTCGAATGCTTCGGCCGGAACACGCTGGTCCCGTCCTTGCGTTGGAACATCACCGGCGAGGTGGCCAGCTCGGGCGGGGTGAGCCGCAACGATGCCTGCTCGGCGAAGTCGACGATGAGTCCGAGCACGGCTTCACGGTCAGCGGTGCTGGCGAACCGCAGGCCCATCGTCTGACGGGATGCCTCGGCGTGCAGGTTCCACCGTCGCCACGTCGAACGCTTCTCCCCGACGATCTCGACGACGGTGCGGCCGACCTCGGCCAGCATGTCGAGGGGAAGGTCGTCAGCGCGCAACACCGGCGGTCGCTCATCCGCGGTAAGCAGGTGGGTGGCCCAGGTGGGCGCGTCGGTGCCGAGGACCACGCTGGCGCGGACACGCCACTCGGCGGTCAGCTCGGACAGCGACGCGATGGTCTTGTCGGGCCGGGTCGCCAACGTGGCCTGCGCGCGGAGCTTGATGATCGTGGTTGTGGACGGCTCGCGACCGTGCTTGGTCACGTAGGCGGCGATGAGCCGGTCCTTCTCGACCTCGATGGCACGGGACCGCGACGAGAACGTCTCGATCAGCTGGTCGGGGACGCCGGTGATCTCCCAGGCCGGGTTGCGGTTCCGACCCCGATCACGTCGGTCCCATCCGAGCCCGAGCGTGCGGGTGAGGTGGTCGGCCAGCACGGCGTTGTAGTGCTCCGAGAGGGCCACGACCGCTGCGTGCATCGGGCGACCGTCCAACGTGCGCCACTTGCCGTCGTGGACGCCTTGCACCTTGTTGGAGATCACGACGTGGGTGTGCAACTGCGGATCGCCCGACCGCGAGTCGTAGTGGTCGTAGGCGGTTGCGATCACCCCGGCCACCTCGACCTGTGCGACCGCACCGGCCGGGCCGCGCGTCCCGATCCGCGTGGCAGCAACGTCGCGCTCCATGAGCGCAACCACGTCCGCAACCGCCGCGTGATGTGCGGACACGATCAGCGCCTGGGTCCCTCCGTCGGTCACCGCCCACAGGCTGCTCACGCTCTTGGGCACCGAGAACGTGTAGTCGTAGCCTGCGACCGCACGGCGGGTCGGGCGAGCGGCTTCCTCGGTTTCGATGGCGGTCGCCGCGGCGGCGCGCTCATCCGTCGACAGGTTCTGGTCCAGACGGTCGATGCGGGCCCGGATGCGAGCCTCGACGCCGG
>JBBECS010000039.1:0-34125 GCA_040881685.1 Acidimicrobiia bacterium
CTCGCTCGGCGCCGGGATACCCGGCGCCGCCCTCCGGGACGCTCGCCACGCACCGAGGTCGCTCACCGGCGCACGGTAGCGTGCGCGTCGATGCGCTTCCGGGCCGTGATCTTCGACCTCGGCGGTGTGGTCTTCCCGTCTCCGATTGACGGGTTTCGTGAGTACGAGCGCCGCGTCGGTCTTCCCCACCGCTTCATCAGCGACGTGATCATCGGCAGCGACGAGGACGGCGCGTGGGCACGCCTGGAACGAGGCGAGGTCGCGCTCGAGGAGTTCGCGATCGCCTTCGAGGCTGAATGCGCGGTCGCTGGCGAAGCCGTGCGCGCGGCCGACATGTTCGCCGCGCTCCAAGGTGGTGAGGGCGGCGGGCATCCGGCGATGCTCACGGCGATCGCGCGGATTCGAGAGGAAGGCCTCAAGACGGCGGCGCTCACGAACAACTGGGTCGCGGATGACGGCGCCGGTATGCAGGACCGCGTTCCCGGCTTGTCCGATGTGTTCGACGTGATGATCGAGTCGTCGGTGGTCGGCCTCCGCAAGCCCGACCCTCGCATCTACGAGCTCGCGTGTTCAGAGCTCGCCGTGTCACCGACCGAAGCCGTGTTCCTGGATGATCTCGGCGTGAACCTCAAGCCAGCGCGCGCGATGGGCATGACCACGATCAAGGTTGCTGGTGTCGACGCGGCGCTCGCCGAGCTCGAAGCCGCCCTCGGGTTCTCGCTCTCCGAGACAGCCTGATGGAGGCGACTGTTCGCGCCGCAGGTACCCGTGCGGTGCCGCTCGCCGTTCGCCGAAGTGGAGTTGAGCGGCCCGGCGCGCAGCGCCGAGAGCGGGCGTAGTGGAGCTCCTGCTGGTGCGGCACGGCGAGCCTGTGCGCATCGAGGAAGGTGAGGTCGAGGGCCCGGCCGACCCGGGGCTCACGGAGCGCGGCCACGACCAGGCTGCGCGAGTGGGTGCGTGGCTCGCCGCCGAGGGCGTGGACGCGGTCGTCACGAGCCCGCTGCGGCGAGCGCGGGAGACGGCGGTGCCGCTCGCCGCCGCGCTCGGCGTGGAAGCCGAAATCGACGCCGGCGTATCCGAGTACGACGCGACCGCCGGTCACTACATCCCGATCGAGGAGCTGCGCGAGGCCAAGGACGAGCGTTGGTACGCCACGATCGAAGGGCGCTGGGCCGACGTCGGCGGGATCGACCCACACGAGTTCCAACGCCAGGTGGTGCCTGCGCTCGACGACTTGATCGCGCGGCATGCCGGCCAGCGTGTCGCGGTCATGACGCACGGTGGCGTGATCAACGTGTTCCTCGCGCACGTGCTTGGCATCGATCGCTTGTTGTGGTTCCATCCCGAGTACACGTCGATCAGCTGTGTTCGCGCCGCGCGGTCGGGTGAGAAGAGCGTCGCCACCGTGAACGAGACCGCGCACCTCGTCGCATCCCGAGATCCGATGAGCACCGGAGGTTCGAGATGACCGTGCACACTGAGTCGGACGGCCCCGTTCTCGTTGTGACGATCGACCGCCCCGAGCGCCGCAACGCGGTCGACGGACCGACGGCGACGGCGCTCACCGACGCGTTCCGAGCATTTGAAGCCGACGACGGGCTTTCGGTCGCCGTGCTCACCGGCGCGGACGGCATGTTCTGCGCGGGCGCCGATCTGAAAGCGATCCTCGAGGGGTGGGACGGCAGCGAGGACGGCAAGCCTGTCGACCCGCGCTCACTGTCGGCTGGTGAAGGGCCGCTCGGGCCCACGCGGATGCTGCTGGCGAAACCCGTCATCGCCGCGGTCGAGGGCTTTGCCGTTGCGGGCGGGCTCGAGCTCGCGTTGTGGTGTGATCTTCGCGTTGCGGCCCGCGATGCGGTGTTCGGCGTCTTCTGTCGGCGCTGGGGCGTGCCGCTGATCGACGGTGGCACGGTGCGCCTCCCGCGCCTCATCGGCATGAGTCGTGCGCTCGACATGATCCTCACCGGTCGTGGTGTGTCGGGCGACGAAGCCATGACCATGGGCCTCGCGAACCGGCTCGCAGAATCGGGTGGCGCGCTCGAGGCTGCGGTCGCACTCGCGCACGAGCTGGCCCGACTCCCCCAGGCATGCATGCGCGAAGACCGCGCCTCGACCTACGAGCAGGCGGGGATGGCACTCGACGAAGCGCTTCGCAACGAACACGAGCACGGAATCGCGCTGCTGAAGGGCAGCGACTTCCGCGCCGGCGTGGAGCGCTTTGGTGCCGGAGAAGGTAGACACGGCGCGTCGGCGTGACGGCGCGCCGAACGATCAAACCTCGGGGAGCGGTCGCTCGGCCATCGCCTCGGCCGCCTCGCTGGTGATGACCTCGATGGCCCGGTCGTAGATCGCGCGCGCGTCATCAGGCGAGTCGCCCACGGCCGTCAGACCGAAGAACCCACGCTCGCCGAGGGCCCGGAGCATGTGGAACACCGCCCCGGTCTGGCGTGAGTGATCGAAGTGCAACCCGTTGCGCACGACGATGTCGAAGAGGTCGTCGGGTGTCAGCCCGCGATACAACGGCGACTCGACGTGGTCGCTCGCCACGAAGAACTTCTGCGTCCCCGACGGGGCCGTGAACGTGGCGGTCTCGGCGTCGTACGTGCCGTCGGTGAGGAACTGAAGCGTGAGGAACGGATGGGTCGTCCCGCCCTTGCGGAGGTTGATCTCGATCGCGTATGTCTCCCACTCGTTCGCGTCGTTGCGCACCGCGATGAAATCGAGCGCGAACCGGCCGATGACGCCCTCTTTCGCGAGGCGCTTGCCGACCTTGGCTGCCTCGCGGGTGATCGCCCGCGCGTAGCCAGGGTTCGCCGGAAAGACGCACCCGAGGTAGGTCTGGCCGCTCGGCCCGCCGAGCAACTGGTCGTGCGTCGAGAGCAGCTCGACATCGCCGAGCGGCGTGATGCGCAGCTGCACGCTCGGGCTCTCGAAGTCCTTCCCCTGGATGAGCTCCTCGACGATCCCTCCGGTCACCTCCAGCTTCTCCGCGTACTGCGCGAACGTGGCGCCGGCCAGCTCGCATTGCATGCCCTCCAGCGCGCGGCGGATCGCGTCCTTCTCACCCGCGGAGCCAGGCTCGGGCACCCCGGCGAGATCGATGAGCGCGTTGCCATGGCCCGAAACCCCTTCGTTGAGCTTGATGAGGACCTGGCTCATGGCCGGCTTGCGAGCGCGCACGTCGGCGATGGCGTCGATCGCGTCGTCGATCGTCCAGAGATCCTCGACGCCGAGCGGGTGCGACACGCCCTCGTCCTCGAAGATGCGTCGACAGCCGGTCTTCGTGCCGAAGGTGAAGTGCCGCGGGTCGGCTCCGTACATCGGGATGCCGAGACGAACCGCGACGTCACGCTCGAGCTCCGTCGTGTTGTACGGAACCAAGTGGGCACGGTTCGGGTCAGGGATCAGCGAGCGAATCCGCTCGAGAAGCCGGGGACGGTCGAGCAGCTTCTTGGACAACGGACCGGGCGAGGCGTCATGCACGGGCACCAAGAAGAGGCGCGGTCGCGCGTGGCTGGGGATCACCCCTGGAAGCAAGTCGAGGTAGTAGTCGATGACGCTTTGCAGGATCGGCTCGCAGGTGACGTAGATCAGCCGCGCCTTTGGCTGACGCAACAGCAAGAGGAGGAACAGGAATCGCTCCTCGTAGGGCTGTGACGAACTGGCCACGGCCGTACTGCTCTTGAGTGATCCCTCGAGCGTCATCGACGGGATCACGACGATCGTCTGCTCGTCCTGATTCATCGACCGGATGGACTTCCAGAGCGGCACGAGCTTCTCCTGGAGCAGCTCGAACCGCTCCTGGGCGTGCGGGGGCGATCCCGGCTCCAGGGCTTCGTCGATCTCCGACACGCGTGACTCCTCTGCTCCGTCCCCCAGGCGCGAGATCATCGCGCGCCGACAGCAGGCCCGGATAGCCTGCAGTACCGATGGCGGCAGCAGCAGACGGCAGGGTGCGGACCGTCGCCGACATCATGAGCCGTCCGGTCGTCACTGCCACGGCCGACGAAGCCGTCGCCGACGCCGCGAACCGGATGCGCGAGCAGGGTGTTGGTTCGGTCGTCGTGGTGGAAGGCGATCGTCCGGTCGGCATCCTCACCGAGCGTGACCTCGTGCGATTGGCCGCGGCGCGCGCGACCGGGACCGACCTCGTTGAGCAGTGGATGACGCCCGACCCTGATTCGGTCGCGCCCCACGCCGAGGCCACCGCGGCATTCACGAGCCTGGCCGAGCACGGCTACCGGCACATCCCGGTGGTGGACGACGGGAAGCTGGTCGGGATCGTCTCGATGCGCGACCTCATGCGCATCGCACAGATCCAACCGGCCGAGCACCTTTCCCAGGATCTCCCCCGCGGACTCGAGGGCGTGGTCGTCGCCGAGACCGCGATCGGTGACGTGCGCGGGCTCGAGGGCTTCTACCACTACCGCCAGTACGACGCCGTGGAGCTCGCCGAGACCCGGTCGCTCGAAGACGTCTGGTACCTGCTGTACGAGGGCGAGCTGCCCTCGCGCGCCGAGCGCGACGCGTTCATGCGCGAGATCGCACCACTGCGCGTGATCCCACCCCCAGTGTTCGCGGCGCTTCCGCGGATCGCCGAGAGCGCGCCCGACGCGCCGCCCCTCGACCAGCTGCGGACGAGCGTCTCGCTGATGGGCGCCGCGCTCGGGTTCGGGCCCTCGCTGGACGTGAGCGCGGCGGAGCTGCGTGAGCAGGCATTGCGTGTGTGCGCGGCGGTCCCGAGTCTCTTGTGCGCCTTGTACCGCTTGAAGCACGGGCTCCCGGTGATCGAGCCCGACCCCGATCTCCCGTACTCAGCGAACTACCTCACGATGATGAAGGGGGAGGTACCGGATCCGGAGCACGCCCGCGCCGTCGAGCAGTACCTCATCTCGACGATCGACCACGGCTTCAACGCATCCACGTTCACGGCCCGCGTGATCACGTCGACTGGCGCCGACCTCGCGGCGGCGGTGGTCGGCGGCATCGGCGCGCTGTCTGGGCCGCTTCACGGCGGGGCACCCAGCCGCGCGCTCGGCATGCTCGAGGACATCGGGACCATCGACAAGGCCGAGCCCTGGATTCGCGACGCGATCGAGCGCGGCGACCGGCTCATGGGCTTCGGTCACCGCGTCTACAAGACCGACGACCCGCGCTCGGTCATGCTCCGCAGCGTTGCCGAGCGCCTCGGTGGCGACAACGTCGAGTTCGCCAAGCAGGTCGAGCAGAAGGCGATCGACCTCCTCGCCGAGCTCAAGCCCGGCCGCAAGCTGTACACGAACGTGGAGTTCTACGCCGGCATCGTGATGGACGCGTGCGGCGTACCGCCGGAGATGTTCACCCCGACGTTCGCGTCGAGTCGCGTCATCGGGTGGACCGCGCACATCCTCGAGCAGGCCGCCGACAACCGCTTGATCCGACCGAGCGCGCATTACGTCGGGCCACCCCCGCCACAACCCGTTCCCGCCGCGGAGTAGGCCCGTGGGCGCACCGACGCTCGAGACCGAGCGGCTCTTCTTGCGCGCGTGGCGCGACGAAGACCTCGACCCGTACGCGCGCATGTGCGCTGATCCCGAGGTGATGCTCCACATCGGCGACGGATCCACGTTGAGCCGCGAGGACGCGTGGCGATCCATGGCCATGTTCACCGGCCATTGGGTCCTCCGCGGCTTCGGCACCTGGGCGGTCGAAGATCGCTCGTCCGGCGCGATGGTGGGACGGATCGGCTTGCACCATCCGAGCGGCTGGCCGGGACTCGAAGTCGGGTGGGCGCTCGACCGCTCGGTCTGGAGTCGCGGGTACGCGACCGAGGGCGGTGCAGTGGCGCTCGAGCACGCGTGGCGCGAGCTCGAGGCTGACCGCGTGATCAGCCTCATCGCCCCCGACAACACGCGCTCCATCGCCGTCGCCCATCGCCTGGGCGAGCGCTTCGAGCGCACGATCGACCTGCGCGGACACGACGTGCGCGTCTACGGCATCGACCGCCCGGCTGAACCAAGCGCTTGACCGCAGCGTTGCGTGCCCGGAGCAGGATTTGAACCTGCACGTCCTTACGGACAAACGGTTTTAAGCCGCTCGCGTCTGCCGTTCCGCCATCCGGGCCTCCACCGAGGGTAGGCCCGCCGCGTCGGAGAGGGCGGTGCGGAAGCGCTGGGCGGCCTCGCCCTCGAGCTTGTTCACGACGAGCACGCCTTCGACCATGTCGGTGGCGACGTCGCCGAAGGTGCGGCCCTTGAGCGTGACGGACACCACCGAACCGCCTGGGAACCGGCGGACGGTGCGGCGCGCCCCCGGAACCCGCGGCGGGCAACGGAACGCGGGCACGACGAGACCCGCCGCGCGCGCTGCAGCGCCGAGGCGCCTTGCCGTGTCGGCAAAGCGCAGTACGGGCCCCCCGTTGCCGGGGTGCTGGGGTTCTCCGCCCATGGACCCACCATCGCACCCGGGTATGACAGGCATCTGACGCCTACCGTCAACTGATGCGGCCCCTCGGGCGCAGCCCGCATGACCGGGAGATCCTCCGGCTGGCGCTCCCGGCGTTTGGGGCCCTCGCCGCCGAGCCGCTCTACCTGCTGGCCGATACCGCCATCGTCGGCCAGCTGGGCACCCGTCCGCTCGCCGGGCTCGCCATCGCCGGCACCGTCCTCACCGCTGCGTTCGGCGTGTGCAACTTCCTCGCCTATTCGACGACCGCGGCGGTGGCGCGGCGCGTGGGCGCCGGCGACCGCCGCACCGCGGCCCAGCTCGGCATCGACGGCATGTGGCTCGCGCTCGCCCTAGGCGTCGTGGTGATGATCGTCGGCGTCTTGCTCGCCCCCGACATCGTCGACGCCATGGGCGCATCGGCGCGGGTACGCCCCTTCGCGATCACGTACCTGCGGGTGAGCATGATCGGCGCTCCCGCGTTGCTCATGACGCTCGCAGCCACCGGGTATCTGCGCGGTCTCCAGGACACGCGAACAACGCTGGTGATCGCGGTCGCGTCCAACGCACTGAACCTGGTGCTCGAGATCGTGTTCGTCTTCGGCTTCGATTGGGGCATTGAGGGCTCAGCGTGGGGCACGGTGACCGCACAGCTCTGCGCTGCGGTGGCGTACGTGGTCATCGTCACGCGGTCGGCGCGCACCGAGGGCGCGTCGATCCGGCCGCGAAGTGTCGGCATGCGCCAGACCGCCGTGGTCGGCGGTCCGCTCATCCTGCGCACTGCGTCCCTGCTGGCCACGTTCCTTGCGGTCACGAACCTCGCCGCCCGGATCGGGGACGACGACGTCGCCGCCCACCAGATCGCCTTCCAGACGTTCTTCTTCCTCGCGCTGTCGGTCGACGCGCTCGCGATCGCCGGCCAGGCGATGGTCGGCCGCTTCCTCGGGGCGTCCGACGCAGCGCAAGCCCGAGCTGCCGCGCGCCGCCTCATCGAGTGGGGCGTGGCCCTCGGGCTCGTTCTCACGGTCGCGGTGGCCGCGGCGGCCACCTGGGTGGTTCGCGGCTTCAGTGACGATCCCGACGTCCGCCATCTCGCTCTCCAGCTCTTGCTGGTGGTCGCCGCGTTGCAACCCCTGAACGCGATCGTGTTCGTGCTCGACGGTGTGCTGATCGGAGCGGGCGACCAGCGCTTCCTCGCGCTCGCGATGGTCGGCGCGACGTTCGGCGTGTTCGCCCCCCTGGCGGTGGGCGTGACCCTGGCCGACGCGGGCGTGCTCGCACTGTGGGGCGCGTTGACGTGCTGGTTCGCGGCGCGCGGCGTCGCGCTCGTCGCGCGCTACGCAGGCCCGAACTGGCAGGTCACGGGCGCGATGAGACGATGAGCAGACCGGGGCACCGATTGCGCCCGGCGGCGCACCGCGGGCCACACTTGGCCCGTGGCCGACGCGCCAACCGAGACCGGTTCTCCCACGGACGTCTGGGCCAATGTGCTCGGCACGACCACGACGGGCGGTGACCTCGTGCCCGTCGCGCCGCCGAGCCGCGCGCAAGACCGCGAGCTGCGCCGCGGTGACGTGGACGGGTGGGGCCGCAGCGAGCGGATGCGTGCGCTCGCGCGCCGCCTCTACGACCCCGTCTACCGGCGCTGGTTCCGTGTCGAGTGGGAGGGGCTCGAGCGCATCCCACGCGAAGGGGGCGCGCTGCTCGTCGCTAACCACGGCGGGGCGATCCCTTCCGACGCGCCAGTCATCATGCACGGGGTCGAGTCCGAGTTCGGCCGACCTGTCTACGGGCTCGCCGACAACCGCTTCCGATCGGTTCCCGTCGTCGGAACACTGTGGTCTCGCACCGGTGGTGTGCCCGCGAGCCCGGACAACGCGTATCGCCTCTTGCACGACGAGCAGCAGCTGGTGCTCGTGTTCCCCGAGGGCACGAAGGGGACCGGCAAGCATGTGCGCGACCGGTACCAGCTCCAACGCTTCGGTCGGGGCGGCTTCGTGGAGATCGCGATGCGCGCGGGCGTGCCCATCGTGCCCGTCGCGATCGTCGGCAACGAGGAGGCTATGCCGATCATCTGGAAGAGCCCGACGCTGGCGAGGCTCATCGGCGTCCCGTACTTCCCGGTGACCGCGAACCAGTTCGTGTTCGGTCCATTGCTCGGACTCGTCGTGCCCCTGCCGTCGAAGTTCCGCCTGCGCGTCCTTCCGCCGGTCACGTTCGACGTGGCCAGCAACCAGGAGCGGTACAACCGCTCGATCGTGGTCGAGCACGCCGAGGCGATCCGGGCGTCCATCCAGGAAGAAGTGCGTGACATGGTGCGGCACCGACGAAGCGTGTGGTTCGGATGAGAGTCCTCGTGACCGGGCTCGGTTCCGTGTGGGGATCGCGCGTCGCGCTTGCGCTGGAGCAGGAGCCGTCGGTCGAGCTCGTCGTGGGCGTCGACACCGACGAGCCCGAGCTCGCCCTCGCCACGACCGAGTTCGTGCGCGTCGACCCGACGTACTCGCTCCTCCAGCGCATCGTGGCGGCCGCTCGGGTCGACACGATCCTGCACCTGCACACGATCACCGACTCCAGTCAGGTTGGGCGGCGAGCACTCCACGAGACGAACGTGATCGGTACCGCGAACCTGCTCGCCGCGGCCGCGGCCGGCGAGGTCCGCAAGCTCATCGTGAAGAGCTCGACGCACGTGTACGGGTCGACCTTCGAAGATCCCTATTGGTTCCGCGAGGACACCCCCCGGAAGCGACCACCGAGCGACAGACTCGAACGCTCGCTCGTCGAGGCCGACGACATGGTCAGCGAGCTCGTCGAAGACGACCGGCGGGTGATGGTCACCCGGCTGCGCTTCGCCGATGTCCTCGGCGCCGACGTGGAATCAGCGTTCTCCCGCGTGCTCCAGCTGCCCGTCGTCCCGGAGGTCCTCGGGTTCGACCCGCGACTCCAGTTCCTGCACGAGCACGACGCGGTGGCGGCGGTTGTGTTCGCGACCGTCAACCAGGTGCCGGGCGTGTTCAACGTGGCCGGTGACGGCATCATGCCGTGGAGCGAGGTGTGCGCGGTGTCAGGGAAGCGCCGTGTGCCGTTACCGCCGCTGCTGACCGCGTGGGCGGTCGAGCCGCTGCGTCGCCTCCGCCTCGCGCCCATCCCGAGCGAGATGCTGCGCGTGCTTCGCTACGGACGCGCGGTCGACACTTGGCGCTACCAGCGCGCTGGGTTCCGATTCACGCACACAACCGCATCCGCAGTCGATGACTTCGCGCAGTGGCTCCGGCTGCACTTGACGGTG
Source organism: Acidimicrobiia bacterium (assembly GCA_040881685.1). Classification (NCBI taxonomy): domain Bacteria; kingdom Bacillati; phylum Actinomycetota; class Acidimicrobiia; species Acidimicrobiia bacterium. The sequence continues at coordinate 9,713 of JBBECS010000039.1, forward strand.
GGTGACGCGCCCGAGTACCGCTACGAGCGCGAACCCGAGACGTTCCTCTGGCGCGCACCCGCGGTCGTGCGAGACTGACGCTGGTGCCTCTCGTCGTCGAACACCGCGACCGCGTTGCCGTACTGATGTTGGATGACCCGCCGAAGCGCAATGCGCTCGGCTTCGACATGGTCGAGCAGATCGTCGAGGCGGTCTCCGCCGCGGAAGCCGATGAGAACGTCGGCGCGCTCGTGGTCACGGGCGCGCCGCCGGCGTTCTGCTCTGGTGCTGACCGCTCGAACCTCGCGCAGCTGCGTGTGGACCGCGGTGCTGATCCGAGCGAGGTTCGCAACATCTACGAGGGCTTCCTCTCCGTGCGCGACTGCCCGTTGCCGACGGTGGCCGCGGTGAACGGGTTCGCGGTCGGGGCCGGGTTCAACCTCGCGATGTGCTGCGACCTGATCCTCGCCGCGGAGTCGGCTCGGTTTGAGCCCGGCTTCACCAAGATCGGAATCCACCCCGGCGGCGGGCACACCTGGATGCTCGAGCGGGCCATCGGCCCGCACGCCGCGGCGGCGATCGCCCTCTTCGGCGAGGGTGTCGACGGCCGTCGCGCCGCGGAGATCGGCCTCGCTTGGCGTTGCGTTGCCGACGACGCGTTGCTCGATGACGCAGTGGCCATGGCGACGCGGGTCAGCGAGCTCCCCCGCGATCTCGCGATCGCGATCAAAGCAAGCCTGCGCGAGATGCCCTGGCAGCCCGACTTCGCGTCCGCCGTCACCACCGAGCTCGACCGCCAGAAGCGCTCCTTCGAGTAGTTGGGCGGGGCAGGAACCCCATGACCCGCGGAGTTGACGCGCGCGTTGACGGACGGGTCGAATCTCGGGCGTGCCGGACGCGAGCAACGTCTTCGATCTGAGCGGGCAGGTTGCGGTCATCACGGGCGGGGGGACCGGGATCGGGCGGGCCACGGCGCTGGTCTTCACCGACTTCGGTGCTCGGGCCGTCGTGCTTGCGAGCCGCAAGACCGAGAACCTCGAGACCGTCGCGGCCGACGTCCGCGAGCGCGGAGGCACGCCCCTCGTGGTGCAGACCGACGTGCGCAAGCCCGAGGACTGCCAGGCGCTCATCGACGCGACGATCGACGAGTTCGGCCAGATCGACATCCTCGTGAACAACGCGGGCGGCAGTCACTCGTACCCGCTCGAGAGCTGGACCCTCGACGGGTGGGCGAACATGCTCGACCTGAACCTGCGCAGCGTGTTCCTGCTCAGTCAAGCCGCGGCCAAGCACATGCTCGAGCGTGGTCGGGGGAACATCGTGAACATCTCATCCGGCGCGAGCCAGCTCGGCCTGCCTTACGTCGCGCCATATGGCGCAGCCAAGGCCGGCGTGAACAACCTCACCGCGACGTTTGCGGGCGCGCTGGGTCCGCACGGCATCCGCGTGAATTGCGTTGCGGTGGGTGCAGTGGCGTCCGAGGGCTTCGTGAAGGAGATGCAGCGCATCGGGCGCGACCCCGACGACGTCGGTGGACGCTCGAACGCCGTGGGCCGGGCCGGACGCCCAGAGGAGATCGCATATCCGATCCTGTTCCTCGTGTCGGAAGGCGCATCGTTCCTCTCGGGAGAGACGATCTATGTGGGTGGCGGCCCGCACGTCCCCAAGATGCTGTGAACGTCAAGCGGCTGGAGCGGGTGCGCGACACGCTGCCGCAACAGCTGAACGCGGGCATCCTGCTCGGCGACGGCGGCTTCTGCGTGCTCGGCTGGATGATGGTCTGCGCCGGCTACCACGAGATCACCTTCTACTCGAGCACGATCGCCGTGCTGCATCCCCAGCACGGCGGCTCGGTGATCGATGTGGTCGCGCGCGAGTACGAGATCGACCGCGAGCACGTGGTGCACCTCGCCCGTTTGAATGACGAGACCCCCGTGCCCGAGCGCAGCGACGTCGTGCGAGCCGCGCTCAACGAGTTGCTGGCATCGGCCTGATGGCGCGCATCGACGGCGGGGAGCTCTTCGTGCGTGCCATGGCGCGCGAGGGCGTCACCCACCTGTTCGGGCTTCCGGGCGGTCACATCAACCCGATCTGGTGGGCGGCACCACGACACGACATCAAGATCATCGACACCCGCCACGAGGCGGTGGCGGCGCACGCGGCGGAGGGTTTCGCGCTGGCCACCGGCCAGGTTGGAGTGTGCGCGGTGACCGCCGCACCTGGCGTGACGAACGCGCTCACCGGCATCACGACGGCCAACCACAACGGCACCCCCATGGTTGTCCTGGCCGGCGCGGCGAGCGTGCGCAGCGCGGACAGCGGCGAGGTCGAGACGCTCGACCAGCTCGCGATCGTCCGGCCGGTGACGAAGTGGGCTCGCCGCATCGATCAGCTCGACCGGATCCCCGAGTACGTCGCGGCTGCGTTCAAGGAAGCGGTGACCGGCCGGCCGGGCCCCGTGTACCTCGAGATCCCGATCGACCTCGTCCACTCGCAGATCGACGAGGACGGCATCGTGTTCCCGGAGCCGATCGGTCGCGCGCAGCGCGCGGTCGGACCTACACCCGCGCTGGTGGAACAAGCGGCCGCGCTACTCGCGGGTGCTCAACGCCCGGCCATCGTCGCCGGCAGCGGCGTGTGGTGGAGCGACGCGGCCGACGAGCTGCGAGCGCTGGCAGAGCGGGGCATCCCGGTTGCCACCCGCCGACAGGGTCGCGGCACGATGCCCGACGACCACCCGCTGTGCGTGGGACGCGATTGGCAGAACCTCGTGTTCCAGGCCGACGTGCTGCTCGTCGTCGGTACCCAGCTGGACTACTTCTTCGGGTTCGCCAACTTCCCGCACCTCGACGCGCTCATCCAGGTCGACATCCACCCTGGGGAGCTTGGCCGGAACCGGATCCCGGTGACCGTGCCCATCCTCGGCGACGCGCGCGTCGTGCTCGCTGCGCTCGGAGATCTCGTCCCGCGCCTGCCCACCGACGATTGGGTGCAACGCATCCAGGCGCAGTACGCCGAGCTCGCGGCTCGCCGGGCCGAGCTCGGGAAGTCCGACGCGGTGCCATTGCACCCGTTCCGCATGTGCGCGGAAGTCGCCGCTCGCCTCGACCGCGACGCCACGGTGGTCGGCGACGCCAGCAACATGCTGATGTTCGTGGACGCGGCGATCCCGGCATACCTGCCCGGACGCAACCCGGCCATGAGCACGCTAGGGACCATCGGACACGGCATCGGATATGCGATCGGTGCGGCCGCGGCGCGGCCGGACTCACAAGTCGTGTGGATGGTCGGCGACGGTTCGTTCGGCTTCAACGCGATGGAGCTCGACACGGCTGCCCGTCACGGCATGCCGATCGTCACGATCGTGATGAACAACCGCGGCTGGAGCGCGTCGTGGGTACCGCTGGGCGTCCGCCATTACGAGCTCATGGCGCCGGCGTTCGACGGCGAAGGCCTGTTCGTGGAGACGCCCGATGAGCTCGGCCCCGCGCTCGACCGCGCCTTCGCGTCCGAGGCACCGTCGATCGTCAACGTGATGCTCGACCCGGCCGCACCCTGGTACGCGGGCCGCTACCTCGGCTGACGCTTCAGCGCGTGAGGAAGTCAGCCTCGAGGTCGGGCTTGCGCATGGCCCAATCCTCGGCGGTGATCGCGTAGCGGGCGTGGTCCTCCCAGACGCCACGGATCTGCAGGAAGCGATCGGACGTGCCCTCGTCACGCAGGCCGAGCTTCTTGACGACACGCCGGCTCGCCTTGTTGCGAGGCACGATCGCAGCCTCCACGCGGTGCAACCCGAGCTCTTCGAACGCGAATCGAATGACGAGCGCGACCGCCTCGGGCATGAAGCCGCGACCCGCCTCGGCCTCGTCGATCCAGTAGCCCACGTTGGCCGATTGGAAAGGACCGCGCTGCACACTTCCGAGGCTCACCTCGCCGATGAAGCGGCCCTTGCGCAGGAAGATGCCAAAGCCGTACGCGGCGTCGAAGTGGCGTTGACGCTCCCACGCGCCGCAGCGCGCCTTGAACGCGTCGGCGTCCGTGACGGGGTCGGCGGTGCCGGGTTCACCGAACGGCTCCCACGGTTCGAGCCAGTCGCGGCTGCGCAGGCGCACGTCGCGCCACTGTTCCCAGTCGCTGGCCTTCAGCGGGCGTAGCTCCACCCGCGGCCCGACGAGCACCTCGCCCCGACGCACGGCCGCAGAGGCTATCGAGTCGCGCCGCAAGTGGTCCGGGTTGCCCTAGCGTCGGCCTTCATGACGACGAGCGCATCCGAGCCCGATCGCCTGGTCTGGCTCGACCTGGAGATGACCGGGCTCGACGTCAACCGCCACGTGATCGTGGAGATCGCCGCGCTCGTGACCGACACCGAGCTCGAGGCGCTCGACGACGGCATCGACATCGTCGTCCATCAGCCCCCGGAGGCACTCGCCGAGATGGACGACGTGGTGCGAAAGATGCACCAGAAGTCGGGGCTCATCGCCGAGATCGAAGCATCCGACGTGACGCTGGCCGACGCCGGCGCGCGAACACTCGAGTACGTACGCGGCCACCTCGCCAAAGCCGGCATGTCGCCGCTCTGCGGGAACTCGATCGGCGTGGATCGACGCTTCCTCGACCGCCAGCTGCCCGAGCTCGATGCGTACATCCATTACCGCAGCATCGACGTGTCCTCGTTGAAGGAGCTGTGCCGGCGCTGGTACCCCGAGGCATACCGCGGCCGTCCGGCCAAAGCCGAGACGCACCGTGCGCTCGACGACGTACGCGAGTCAATAGCCGAGTTGCGCTACTACCGCGAGGCGATGCTCAAGCCTCCGGGATAACCACCGCCCGTTACGCTTCGGCGCGGGCGGGCTCCCAATGCTCGAGGAGGAGCCGGACGATCGGCCGGGCGGCCGGTCCGGCGGCGAGGCCCCGCGCTACATCGGCCGCGGCGCGCGCGACCCGAGTCACCCCGGGATCGGGCAGCGAGATGCCGTCGCGTTCAGCGGCTTCCTGCACGGCTCGGGTCGCGTCGTTGGCGGCGCTGGCGGCCTGCCGGCTGCAGCGCGAGTGGCGGAGCACCTTGTCGATCGCGATCGTTGCTCGCCACCAGTCGACCTCGTCGGTGAGCGCCTCGGAGTCGAGCGAGTCCACGATGCGACCGATGGCGTCGGCGGTCAGGTCCCGAAGCCCGTCGACGAAGCCCGCGACGGTCGTCTCCATTTCGGGATTCTGCGGCCAAAACCGCCCGAAGTGGTGGATACCGGGTGAACTTGAACGGCTTTTCGGCACGCAAACGCTCGCCCTGTGAGCGCCAGCGTGCCGAGAATCCCAGCGTCGGCTACTCGGCGAGCGAGCGAACGAGGCCATCGAGGATGTCGGTCTCGCTCACGAGCACCTCGTCGAACCCGAGGACGCGCAAGATCGTGACGAGCACGAGCACCCCGCCGACGATCACGTCGATGCGCCCTTCCTCGAGACCAGGGTTGTGCCGCCGCTGTGCAGCCGACTCGAGCGCAAGCGTGCGGAACACGTCTTCGGCCGCGGCGCGCGTGAGTCGGAAGTGGTGGATCGCGGAACCGTCGTACTCGGGGAGACCCAGCTCGATCGCGGCCACGGTCGTGACCGTGCCCGCCAGCCCCACGAGCGTCTTCGCGGTGCGGATGTCGGGGATCTCACGTACGACGTCGGCCACCTGATCACGCACCACCGACACCGCCGCCGACAGCTCCTCGGGCGCGGGTGGATCGCTGTACAGGAACTGCTCCGTGACCCGGACACACCCGACGTCGACCGAGCACAGTCCTTCCGGTTCCTGAGTGCCGACGACGAACTCCGTCGAGCCGCCGCCGATGTCGACGACAAGGTACGGCGCCGGCGCGTCGAGACCGGCGGTGGCACCGAGGAAGGAGAGCTGAGCCTCGTCCTCGCCCGACAGCAACTCGGGCCGCACCCCGAGCGCTTCGGTGGCCGCAGCGAAGAAGTCGTCGCGGTTCGTCGCATCTCTGGCCGCGCTCGTTGCGGTGGCCCGCACCCGGGCCGCTCCGAGGTCGTCGATCACCCCGCGGTATTCGCGGAGCACGTCGAGCGTGCGGTCGATTGCGTCCGGCGCGAGCGCGCGCGTTGCGTCCACGCCTCGCCCCAGGCGCGTGATCCGCATGCGGCGGTCGATGGGGGTGACGCGGGCATCACGCCCGTGCCCTTCCAAGTCACCCACGAGGAGGCGCACGGAGTTGGTGCCGATGTCGACGCCGGCGAGGCGAGTCATGCCGGTGCGCTTTCGAGGCGCTCGGCCACCCACGCGCCGACCGGGTCCTTCCCGCCGGCGAGGTACCACGCGTAGTGCGCATGGAGGCACTTCACGCCGGTGCGGGTGCCGCCCACCCCACCCGTCGGGCGCGGCCCGGCGTGGTCCGGCGGGATGGCCGCGTCGCGATCGGCTGCGTACGCAATGTGCGCCGCGGTCAGCGCGCCGGGATCGATCTCGCGCTCGGCCGCACGCACGCCGCCTGCCCCTTCGAGGCGACCCACGGCGCGCGCGATCTCCGGGTCGACCAGCCAGTACCGCGTGGGCATCGGCGCGCCGTCGTGCATGAACGGGGCGTTGCGCACGACGACCGGTTCACCGGCCGCGTCGCGCACCACGACATCGAAGCTGGCTTGTGGCTCTCTTCCGAGGCGCGCGCGGACAGCGTCGACATCAGCATGGGCACGACCAGGCACGGGACCTGAGGCTACCGACCGCGCCGCAGGTACCCTGCGGCGCAGGTGGCCGTGGCCTAGCGGCCCCGCGCAGGCGGCGGCTATGCCGACCGCCCGAGCACGGAGTCGCCGCTTGCGGCGGCGACCAATGGAGGCTCGTAGCGCCAAGAGCGGGCGAGCGTACAGAGGGTTCGGTGTCGGCCTACTCGTCGGGTGGCACGGTGGTCGTGGGTGTCACAGGCACGAGCACGTAGGGCGTCTCCCCGAGCCGCACGAGCCCGTACTGCTCGCGTGCGAGTCGCTCGACCTCGGCGTCGCCGCGCAGCTTCTCGCTCTCCGCTTCGAGACGCTTCGTCTCGCGCTCCAGCCGCTCCAACCGCTCGGTGGCCCGCCCGAGCTCGGACCGCTGCCGGAAATACGTGCTCGTGGGATACACGAACGCGAACAGAAAGCCCACCACGGTGAGCACGCTGAGCACCGTCATGAGGACGGCGCGGCGACGACGCACGCGCGGTGACGGTGGTTGCTTCTCGACCGGGGTGTTGCTCGCCGGGTGGCGGGCCCGCGCGTTCGAGCTGCGGCGCTTCCGCGCTTGCGCGGCTCTGTGGCGCGGGACGTGGGGGTGGCGGCGCGCGTCACCCATGACGACCAGCGCCTCGTGCCAGCGCCTCGCCACCGAGGTAGGCGGCGCCGGCGTCGAGCTCCTCCTCGATGCGGAGGAGCTGGTTGTACTTCGCGGTGCGATCGGTGCGCGCCGGGGCGCCGGCCTTGATCATCCCGCAGTTGGTCGCGACGGCGAGATCGGCGATCGTCGTGTCCTCGGTCTCGCCGCTTCGGTGCGACATCACCGACGTGTAACCGTGGCGGCGCCCGAGCAGCATGGTGTCCAGAGTCTCGGTGAGCGTTCCGATCTGGTTGACCTTTACGAGGATCGAGTTGGCAACGCCGCGGTCGATCCCTTCACGCACGCGCTCGGGGTTGGTGACGAACACATCGTCACCCACAAGTTGCACGCGGTCGCCGATTCGCTTCGTGAGCGTGGCCCATCCGTCCCAGTCGTCCTCGGCCATGCCGTCCTCGACCGACAGGATCGGATACCTCTCGCACAAGCCGGCGAGGAACTCGGCGAACTCGTCGCTCGTGAACTCCTTGCCTTCACCTTCGAGGCGGTACCGACCGTCGGCGAAGATCTCGGTGGACGCGACATCGACCGCGAGCGCCATCTCGTCGCCCGGCGTGAGACCCGCGGCCTCGATCGCCTCGATCAACAACGTGACGGCCTCTTCGTTGGACGGGAGGTCGGGCGCGAAACCCCCTTCGTCACCGAGCGCCGTGTTCCAGCCGCGAGCGTGCAACAGCTCGCGGAGCGCGTGGTACGTCTCCGAGCCCCAACGCAGCGCTTCACCGAAGCTGGCGGCGCCGACCGGCATGAGCATGAACTCCTGCACGTCGACGTTGCTGTCGGCATGCGCACCCCCGTTGATCACGTTCATGAGCGGCATCGGCAGCACGTGCGCGTCGGCACCCCCCAGGTACCGGTACACGGGCAGATCGCATTCGTCGGCCGCGGCCTTCGTGACCGCGAGCGAGACCCCGAGGATGGCGTTGGCGCCGAGCCGGCTCTTCGCGGGCGTGCCGTCGAGCGTGCAGAGCTCGTCGTCGATCAGCCGCTGATCGAGCGCGTCGAGCCCCGTGACCACGTCACAGATCTCTTCGTGGACGTGGTCGACGGCCGAGCGCACACCCTTGCCCCGGTAGCGGTCACCGCCGTCCCGCAGCTCGAGCGCCTCGTACGCCCCGGTGCTCGCCCCACTCGGCACCGACGCGCGCCCGCGCGCGCCCGAGAGGAGCTCCACCTCTACCTCGACCGTGGGGTTCCCACGAGAGTCGAGGATCTCCCTTGCGATCACGTCGACGATCTCGCTCACGAACGGGCTCCGAGCCCGCACTCCCCCGACGGGTGTGGGCTCTGTGGCTGGTGTGACGGGGGTTGCCCAGGGTACCGGCCGAGGACCGGCCTGGGAAGGGCATCGGGCCTGGCCGAGCACCAACCCTGGCTGGCGGTCCGCTCACCGTGCCGTCCGTACACTCTGGCATGGCGGTGGCCGACGAGCAGGTCTTCCTGAACCCCTTCGAGCCTGGCTTCTTCGACGACCCGTACAGCCAGTACCGACGCCTGCGCGAGCTGCGGCCGGTCCATCAGAGCCCGTTCGGCCCGTGGACGCTCACCCGCTACGACGATGTGTCACGCCTGTTGCGCGATCCGTCGCTCTCGGTCGAGGACCGCAACGCAGCGGTTGACCGGCGCGCCGACCTCTTCCCCGGCGACGACGAACGCCAGCGACGCGGCTCGCTCGCCATCCTCAACCTCGACCCACCCGACCACACCCGATTGCGACGACTCGTGAGCAAGGCCTTCACGCCGCGACGGGTCGAGCAGCTCTTCCCGCGGGTGGAGAGCCTGGTCGGCGGGATGCTGGACGCGGTCGAGCCGGCCGGGACGATGGACGTGATCGCAGATCTTGCGTTCCCGCTGCCGTTCGCGGTGATCTCCGAGATGCTCGGCTTGCCCGAAGGGGATCGCGACCAGCTGCGCGGCTGGTCGCACACGCTCGTCAAGACGTTCGAGCCGCTCTTGACTCCCGAAGAGGTGCCCGAGCTCATGGCCGCGAGCGACGCGATGGCCGAGCACGTGACCGAGGCGATCGAGTGGAAGCGCGGCGCACCGGCCGATGACCTGCTCTCGGCGATGATCGCGGTCGAGGAGGAAGGCGATCGCCTCTCCACCGAGGAGCTCATCGCCCAGGTCGTCCTCTTGTTCGTCGCCGGCCACGAGACCACGGTGAACCTGATCGGCAACGGCACGCTCGCGTTGCTTCGTCACCCCGACCAGCTCGCCGCGCTCCGCGACGATCCCGACCTGATCGGCAACGCGATCGAGGAGCTGCTCCGCTTCGACTCCCCGGTGCAGTTCTCGCGGCGCATCACGCTCCAACCGCTCGAGATCGACGGGCAGCACATCGAGACGGGATCGTTCGTGTTCACGATGCTCGGCGCGGCCAATCACGACCCCGCGCACTTCGGTGAAGATGCCGACGAGCTCGATCTGCGCCGTCGCGATTCGCCGCACCACGTCTCGTTCGGGGGCGGCATCCACCACTGCCTCGGGGCGGTGCTCGCGCGTGCCGAAGCGCGTGTAGCGATCGGCGCGCTCGTGCGTCGCTTCCCCGCGATGGCGCTCACCGCAGACTCCCAGGCATGGAACGGACGCCTCGTGCTCCGCGGCCTCGACGCGCTGCCGGTCACGCTGGGCTGACCGACACCTCCAACCAGAGCGCCTCGACGTCGCTGGGGCTCATCGTGTGGAGGTCGAGGCCACGCTCGGACGCGATGCGCTCCATCGCCTCGAAGCGGTCCCGGAACCGTGCGGCCCAGCCGCGCAGTGCCGACTCGGTGTCGACGCCGAGCCCTCGTGCTAGCGCGACCGCTGCGGCGAGCAGCTCTCCGAGCGTCGTCTCGGCGTCGGCATCACCACCGCGCAGCGAGGCCGTCGCGCCATCGATGCGCTCCAATGAGCGACCCACGTCGCCCGGGTCGAGCCCAACCGATGCCGCCTTTCGGAGGAGCTTGTGTGCGTAGAGCAGTGAGGGAAGCCCCGGCGTGATGCCGGCGACGATCGACTGCGCACCCTTCTCGGCCTTCTTGATCTGCTCCCAGTTCGCCATCACGTCATCGCTCGTGGCCGCGGCAACGTCACCGAACACGTGCGGGTGCCGGTGCACGAGCTTGTCGTGGATGCCCTGGGCGATCTCGGCCATGCCGAACGCGCCCGCCTCGTCGGCGAGCACCGCGTGGAAGATCACCTGGTACAGCAGGTCCCCGAGCTCGTCGACGAGCGCGACGTACGCGGGGTCGTCGGCCGCGACGCCATCGGGTGCATCCGCCGGCAGCCGCTCGACCGCCTCGACGACCTCGTACGACTCCTCCAACAGGTACCGCGTGAGCGAGTGGTGCGTCTGCTCGGCGTCCCACGGGCAACCTCCGGGGCGACGCAGTCGCTCCGCCAGCGCCAGCAGTCGCGCCAGCTCTCGCGCCGCCGACGCAACCGGCGCCGGTACGAAGATCGAGGTGAGATGGTCGGGCTCGACGACCCGATCGAGGTCGGCGAGCGCGACCTCGCGCACACGCTGGTCGGGGAGCCCGAGGTGCGCGAGCACGGTGACGCGCGTGTCGGACGCGAGGCCTTCGAGCAGTGCGATCTTGAGGTCCGAGAGCACGAGTGTGTGGTCGCACTGGGCGATCAACATCGGACCGCTGGCTGCCGTGATCCCGTCGAGATCGCGCGCGTCGGCGAGACGGGCACCACTCTGCATCGGGTCGACGCCGAGCGTTGCCCACGCGATGTCGGCGAACGACAACCCGGGCACCACGTCGAGGTGGACACGACCCGCCGCGGCCGCTTCGTGCAGGAGGCCGACCGTGCGCTCTGCGACCCCGGGACTCCCGGGTACGGCGTACGCGACGGCACCGTGCTCGGATGCTTTCGTGATCAGCGTCTCGACGATGGAGCGGTAGACCTCGTCGAGATCATCCCCGGCGTCGTAGCGGTCATCGAACGAATCGAGGGCGAGCCCCTCTTCCCGGAGCTCGACCACCGCGGGGTGACGCGCGGTGCGCGTGTATCGCGGTTCGCAGCCAACCAGCGCCGCGCGCGCTGCGGGGGTGACGAGATCGGCGCCCCCCGGCCCGAGTCCGACCACGACGACCCGGCCCGGCTCCCCCATCGGCTCAGCCCGCGGCGGTCGTGGCGGCTTGCAGCACCTGGGCGGTCGCGGCGTCCCACCGGCCGTAGCGAGGGTCGAGCTCGATCGGCACCCGGCCGATCCGTCGCAACACCACGGCAATTGAGGCCGCGTCGAGATCGGTTTGCGCCGGCGTGTCGGTCACGAGGATCAAGTGGAACCCGAACTCGGTCGCAACCGGCCCGGACACGACACCGACCTGCGCTGCCTCGGCGGCGGCGAGGAAGGGCGCCACCGCGTCGCCAAGCTCGTCGAGGCAGCCGAGTTGGCCCCCGACCTCGGCCGAGCCGGGGTCGGTCGAGCGCTCGACCGCGAGCTCGGCGAAGTCGGCGCCACCGGCAAGCTCGGCTGCGATCGCGCTTACTTCCGCCTCGGTCTCGACCAGGATGTGCGACACGAAGCGCGCCGAAGGGCACGCGCTCAGCACCGCGTCCTGGACAGAGCCGGACGGGTCATCTTCGAGTGACCGCTGGAGCGCGCGCAGCGACGCGAAGCCATGTGATAGGCGCGCGCGCATCTCGGGTGGCAGCTCGCTGAACGAGGGCACACGCGCGAGCCCAGTGGCGGCCCGGTCATCGGCGGTGACGCGCTCACCCCGTCGTGACAGCTCGTCGATCGCATACGTGGTCACGATCCGGAAGCTCAGCCAGCCCGCCGACAGGTTGGACGGGACCGACGCCTTCGCTGCGAGCACCTCTTGACCCACGAGACCCGCGGCGAACTCGGGGTTCCCGGCAAGGGCTTCGAGCTCGGCGTCGACTTCGGACTGCGACACTTCGTGGTTGGCCACCGTGAACGCGTTCGGTCCGTCACCGGCCGCGAGCACGACTGCACCCACGACGAGCGCGACGACCAGAGCGAGTGTGAACAAGCGCTGCATGAGCCGCCGACTCTACTTTTCCCACTCGGGCGGAATCAGTTCGGCCAGCAGAGACGTGAGCGTGGCAGCCGTCTCAGGCGCGGGCGCGCGCAACGGTACGAGCACCTCCTCGCGGCTCACCTTGGACCCGGGCGCAAGCCGGTTGAGCCGCACCTTCTGTGAGTCACGCAGCGTGAGCCCACGGATGCGCGCCGCATCGCCACCCACCACGACGCTGCGCACACCGAGGCGCACGCACTCCGCGCGCAGCCGCGCCGCGTCGAGCAGCGCCTCGGCCGGCGGGGGCGGCGGCCCATAGCGATCGCTCCACTCGCTGCGCACGTCTTCGACGTCGCTCGGGTCGGTGACCGCGGCGAGGCGCCGGTACGCCTCCATGCGCACGTCGTCGCGCGCCACGTAGTCACGCGGGAGGTGGGCATCGACGGGCAGGTCGATGGTGACCTCGATCGGCTCGGGCGGCACCTCGCCCGTGAGCTCGCCCACCGCCTCGGTGACCATCTGGCAGTAGAGATCGAAGCCGACGGCCGCGATGTGGCCTGACTGCTCGCCGCCCAGGAGGTTGCCCGCACCACGGATCTCGAGATCGCGCATGGCGATCTTGAACCCGGAGCCGAGCTCGGTGAACTCGCCGATCGTCTTGAGCCGCTCGTAGGCCTGCTCGCTGAACGAGCGATCGGGCGGATGCAACAGGTATGCGTACGCGCGCTGGCCCCGTCGCCCGACCCGGCCTCGCAGCTGGTACATCTGCGCGAGACCCAAGCGATCGGCGCGGTCGACCACGAGGGTATTGACATTCGGGATGTCGAGACCACTCTCGACGATGGTGGTGCACAGCAGCACGTCGAACTCGCGCTCCCAGAAGTCGAGCACCACCCGTTCGAGCCGTGCCTCGTCCATCTGACCGTGGGCGATCCCGATGCGCGCCTCGGGCACGAGCTCGTGCAGGTGCTCGGCAACGAAGTCGATGTCCTTCACCTGGTTGTGCACGAAGAACACCTGCCCCTCGCGGAGCAGCTCGCGCCGGATCGCTTCCGCCACGGCCCGGTCGTCGTACTCGCCGACGTAGGTGAGGATCGGCTGGCGCTCCTCCGGCGGCGTGTTGACGAGCGAGAGGTCACGGATCCCTGTGAGTGAGAGCTCGAGGGTGCGCGGGATCGGAGTAGCCGAGATCGTCAGCGCGTCGACGCTCGTACGCATCGACTTGATGCGCTCCTTGTGCTGCACGCCAAACCTCTGCTCCTCGTCGATCACGAGGAGACCGAGGTCGCGGAACGCCACGTCGTCCGAGAGCAAGCGGTGCGTCCCGATGACCACATCGACATCACCACTCGCGACGCCATTGACCACGGCCGACTGCTCTTTCGGCGACAGGAACCGGGAGAGCACCTCGACCCGAACCGGGTAGTTGGCAAACCGGTCACGGAACGTCTGGCCGTGCTGGCTCGCGAGCAAGGTGGTCGGCACGAGCACCGCGACCTGCGCGCCGTCCTGCACCGCTTTGAACGCGGCCCGCACCGCGACCTCCGTCTTACCGAAGCCGACGTCACCGCACACCAGCCGGTCCATGGGCACGTCGCGCTCCATGTCGCCCTTCACGTCGGCAATCGCCTTGACCTGGTCTGGCGTCTCCTCGAACGGGAACGCCTCCTCGACCTCGTGCTGCCAGGGCGTGTCGGGACCGAACGCGCGCCCAAGGCTCGCGAGTCTGCGCCGGTACAGCACCACGAGCTCCTGAGCGATCTCCCGGACCGCGGAGCGCACGCGCGCCTTCGCCTTCTCGAAGTCGGCGCCTCCCATGCGGTTCAGCGTCGGCGTCTCGCCGCCGGTGTAGCGCCGAACGGTGTGCACCTGGTCGGTGGGGACGTAGAGCTTGTCGTCGCCGCGGTACTCCAGCAGCAGGTAGTCGCGCGCGGTGCCGCCGATGGCACGCTGGACCATTCCCGAATAGCGAGCCACACCGTGCACCTGGTGCACGACGTGATCGCCCGGCGTGAGCGCGTCGTAGAGGTCGGCGCCGCGCCGCGCACCTCGGGGTCGTCGATGCACCCGCCGACGGCCCGTGAGATCAGCCTCGGCCACCACCGCGATTCGAACTCCGGGTACGACGAAGCCGCGGTCGAGGGGCGCGACCACGGCGCCGATCACACCCGGCTGCACCGCGTCGTGCAGCATCTCGACGCCCTCGTCAGCCAAGACCTGGCCGAGCCGCGCGGCCGACCCCTCCCCGTCGGTTGCGAGCACGACCTGGAAGCCGTCGCCCGCCAGCCGCCGGAGCCGTTCCGCCAACGTGTCGCTGGCGCCGGCCACGGGGTCGAACGCGGTGGCCGCGAGGTGCGGCGTGGCCGGCCCCTCGGGCGCGGACAGCACGTTCGTCGCGCCCGCGCTCGTGTGTGCGAGCAAACGGTCGAACGGCAGCGAGAGGCGTGGGAACTCGCGGCCCTGCGCGCCCCAGGTTGTCGCGAGCGTGCTCGCGAGCGCGGCCTCCTCGTCGAGCAGCTCCCGCGCGCGGTCGCGCATCCGTCGCGGCTCGCACAGCAGCACCAACGCGTCGCCAGGCAGCAGGTCGGGCAAGAGATGCTCGTCTGCGGTCAACCAGGGCAGCCATGACTCCATGCCGTCGAACGTGTGGCCGTCGGCGAGCCGCTCCCAACTCTCGGCCCCCCACGGCTCCGTGGCTACAAGCGCGGCCGCGCGTTCCTGCACCTCCGCGGTGGGAAGCAGCTCGCGCGCCGGGAACACCTGCACCTCGGTGACCTCGTCCGTCGAGCGTTGGTCGGCCACCGCGAACGCACTCAGCCGATCGACCTCATCGCCCCATAGGTCGATGCGGACGGGATGATCGTCGTTGACGGGGTACACGTCCACGATCGATCCTCGGACCGCCACCTCACCGCGCGCTTCCACCTGGTACTCACGCCGGTATCCAGCAGCGACGAGCGACTCGACGAGACCGTCGCGGTCAACGACGTCCCCCTTGCGTGCCACGATCGGCTCGACCTCTTCGACGTGCGGCCCGAGCCGCTGCACGAGCGCGCGGACCGGAGCGACGAGCACGAGCGGAGGCGCTCCCGTGCGCAATCGCCACAGCACGCGCTGGCGGCGTCCCATCGTCTCGAGCGACGGCGAGACGCGCTCGAACGGCAGCGTCTCCCACGCCGGGAACGTCTCCACCTCTCCTGGTGGCAGGAAGCATGCGAGGTCGTGGGCGAGGCGCTCGGCCTCGGCACCCGTTGGCACCGCCACGAGGATCGGGCGTCGGGTGGTCAGGCGGGCGACTGCGGCACTGAACACGGCCCGAGCCGCGTCTGGCACCGCCACGACCGGTGCGCGGGCGATGACGGCGCGCACCGCCGGCTCCTCGGCGAGGAGCGTTGCGATGCCAGCGAGCGGCGGGGCGGCAGCTGTGTCAGTGGTCGTCATGGGCGCGCGACAGCGCCGGGAACGCGCTCGCGCTCCCGGGTATCCTCGCCAGCGTACCGCTAGGCGTTGTACTTGTTCATCGCCGCTTGGACGCCGTCCGTTGCGATGAGCTCGACGGCGTCGGCAGCTTGCTCGAGGGTCACGTCGATCTCGGCGCGCTCGCGCTTGGAGAACCGACTCAGCACGTGGTCGGCGCCGTGCTCCTTCGCGGTCGGCTTGCCGACGCCGATGCGAACGCGCTGAAAGTCATCGGAGTGCAGGTGGTTCTGGATCGATCGCAGGCCGTTGTGCCCTGCAAGTCCACCGCCCGACTTCACGCGCAGCGCAGCAACCTGAAGGTCGAGCTCGTCGTGCACCACCACGAGCTGCTCGGGGGTCACGCCGTAGCGGCGCACCAACAGCCGCACCGACTCACCGGAATCGTTCATCCACGTGAGCGGCACCGCCAGCGCGACCCGCCGCCCCCCGACGTGCACCTCGTCGGCGAGCGCCCGCTCCTTGCCACGGCGCAGACGTGCGCCGTGACGCTCCGCGAGGAGCGACACCACGTCGGTACCGACGTTGTGCTTGGTGTGCGCGTACTCATCGCCGGGATTGCCGAGA
Organism: Acidimicrobiia bacterium; assembly: GCA_040881685.1. Classification (NCBI taxonomy): domain Bacteria; kingdom Bacillati; phylum Actinomycetota; class Acidimicrobiia; species Acidimicrobiia bacterium. The sequence continues at coordinate 26,078 of JBBECS010000039.1, forward strand.
CCAACGACCAAGAGGTCGGCCGCGGTGCCCGTGCGCGGTGCCGACGGCGCGCGACGCCGCCGCAGCACGCGTTACTCCCCGCTGCCCTCGTCGTCGCCACCCGACTCTTCGGCCGGCGCTTCGCCCTCGGCACCCTCTTCGCCCTCGAGGCCCTCTTCGCCCTCGAGGCCCTCTTCGCCCTCTTCGGGAACCTCTTCCTCGACGACGCGAGGCGCGATGACCTGGGCCACCAGCGTGTCGGGTTCGAGCGTCGTGGTCACACCCGCGGGCAGCGAGACCTCGGTCATGCGGATCTGGTCGCCGATGAACAGGTGGGACACGTCGGCTTCGAGGTCGTGCGGGATGTCTTGCGGCTTGGCTTCGACCGGGATGGAGAACACGAGCTGCTCCAGCACCCCGCCGTCCTTCACGCCGGCGGGCTCGCCGGTGAGACGGAGTGCGACATCGGCCGACACCGCGACGTCGGTGCGAACCCGGATGAAATCGACGTGGAGGAGCTGGCCCTTCGTCGGGTGGCGCTGCACCTGCCGCGCGAGCGCAAGGGCGTCGTCGCCACCGACCTTCAGCGTGATGAGCGTGTTGGCGCCGGCAGCCAGGATGTGGTTCAGCTCGCGAGCCGGCACGGTGACTTCGAGGGTGTCGCTGCCCAGGCCGTAGACGACAGCCGGCACGAGACCGGCGCGACGCAGGCGTCCGGCCGGTCGCGAGCCGCGCTCAGCCCGCGGTTCGGCAAAGAGGGTGATGTCGTCAGCCATGAGCCAGATATTCTGCCCGCTGCGAGCGCTTCAGACCAACTGCGGCACCGGAAGTAAGCGGAGCGCTCGGGGCGGCGAGCGAGCGAAGCGAGTGACCTCGCAGGCGCTGGCGAGCGTCCCGAAGGGCGGCGTCGGGTATCCAGACGCCGAGCGAGCGCGCCGAGTCAGGTGTTGTCGCCGCGGAAGATCTCGCTGACGCTCGTGTCCTCGAACACCGCCTTCAGGGCCTCGGCGATGATCGGTGCGATCGAGAGCACACTCAATGCATCCCATCGCTTGTCGGTGGGGATCGGCAGCGTGTTGGTGACGACGACCTCGCGCACCGGCGCGTTCTTGAGCCGGTCGACCGCAGGACCCGAGAGGATGCCGTGGGTCGCCGCGATCGTGACGTCGTTTGCCCCGCGCGCGTGCAAGAGGTTGGCTGCGCTCGTGATCGATCCCGCGGTGTCGATCATGTCGTCGACGAGCAAACACGAGCGGCCGTCGACATCACCGATGACCTCGACGGCCTCGGCGACGTTCTGCGTCCCTTTCGGGCGCCGCTTGTCGATGAACGCGAGGTCGGTCGTGACACCGTGATCATTGAGGTAGCTCGCGAATCGGTGGGCGAGCTTGCCGGCACCCGCGTCGGGTGCGACCACCGTGATGTCCTTGCCCACAGAGCCGGAGAGGTGCTCGGCGAGGATCGGGACCGCGGTGAGGTGATCGACGGGGAAGTCGAAGAAGCCCTGGATCTGGCCCGTGTGCAGGTCGACGGTGACCACCCGATCAGCGCCAGAGACACTCAAGAGATCGGCGATGAGCCGCGCCGAGATCGGTTCGCGCCCCGAGGCCTTCCGATCTTGGCGCGCGTATGCGTAGAACGGGATGACAGCAGTGATCCGCTTCGCCGACGCGCGCTTGGCTGCGTCGAGCATGAGGAGCTGTTCGAAGATCCGATCGTGGATCGGCTCGCAGTGCGTCTGGATGATGAACACGTCGGCACCGCGGATGCTCTGGCTGTACCTCGGCAGCATCTCCCCGTTCGCGAAGGTCGAGTGCGCGACCTCGCCGAGTGGTTCGCTCAGGCAGTCCGAGATTTCTCCCGACAGCTCGCCGTTCCCCTGCCCGGCGAACAACATGAACGACTTCTTGGAGACGAGCTCCATCGTCAGCTGCTCCCTTCCCCGTCGAGCTCCCCGGCCTCATCTGCGGCGCGCCGCTTCGCCCAGCCTTCTTCGATCTCGGCCGGAACACCCTTGGCCAGCGCGCCCGCGGGTACGTCGCGACTGACGACCGCGCCCGCGCCGGTGTACGCGCCCTCGCCCACCTCGACCGGGGCGACCAGCACCGTGTTCGACCCGATGCGCGCATCTGCGCCCACGACGGTGCGGTGCTTCTCGCGACCGTCGTAGTTGGCGGTGATCGTGCCGGCGCCGATGTTGGCGCGCGCCCCGATCTCGGCGTCGCCGATGTACGCGAGGTGCGGCACCTTGGCACCTTCCCCGATCTCGGAGTTCTTGACCTCGACGAAGCTGCCCACGTGCGCGTCAGCGGCGATGTGCGACCCGGCGCGCAACGAGGCAAACGGTCCGACGGTCGCCCGGTCGCCGATCTCGCTCTCTCGAGCCACCGTCTGGGCGACGACCGCGTCGGAACCGACGATGGTGTCGACGAGCCGGCTGTCGGGCCCGATCACCGTGCCGCTGCCGACGACGGTGCGGCCCTCGAGGATCGTGCCCGGCAACAGCTGCACCTCGGGCTCGAGCTCGACCATCGCGTCGATATAGGTGCGCGCGGGATCGGTCATCGAGACGCCTTCGCGCATCCACCGCTGGTTGATCCGGGAACGGAGGACGGTCTCGGCTGCAGCGAGCTGCGCGCGATCGTTCACACCGAGCGTCTCGGTCGCGTCCGCGGCAGGCGCACCGACGACGAGGTGCCCGGCTTGGCGCAGCACGGCAACAACGTCGGTCAGGTAGTACTCGCCTTGTGCGTTCTCCGGGCTCAACCGGCGAAGTGAGGGCGCGAGGAACGCGCGTCGGAAGCAGTAGATCGAAGGGTTGATCTCGGTGATCTCGAGCTCGGCCTCGTTGGCGTCGGGTTGCTCGACGATGCGCTCGACGCCGTCGCGGGCATCGCGGATCACGCGGCCGTACCCCGTGGGGTCGTCGAGGTGGGCGGTGAGCAACGTGGCTGCGGCGTCGGCGAGACGATGCTCGGTCGCGAGATCCGCAAGGCTCCCTGAGCGCAGCAGGGGTACGTCACCGGCGAGCACCAGCACGTCGTCTTCAGCGTCGAGCGTGTCGGCGAAAGCAGTGAGCCCGACGCTGGCCGCGTCACCGGTGCCGCGTTGCACACGTTGCTCGACGAACTCGATGGGGATCTCGGTGGCGAGCTGCTCTTGCACCATCTTGGTGACGCGCTCGGCGCCGTGACCGACGACCACGACGATGCGCTCGAGGGGGAGGGCGATGAGCGTGTCGAGCACATGGAGCAGCATCGGGCGGCCGCACAGCGGGTGGAGGAGCTTCGGCGTCGCCGAACGCATCCGAGTGCCTTCTCCCGCGGCGAGCACCACCGCCGACAAGGGTCGATAGGCCACCGCGACACCTCCTCCTCACGAGCGCTCGGGGGCGAGGTTTCGAACCTCGACTTGGGACTCCAAAGGACCCCGTGCTGCCGTTACACCACCCCCGACCGGTCGACTCGACCCTACCCGTCAGCCGTGCGAAAACGAGTCAACCTTTATTTGCGGTCCCTGATGTGACACCACAAGACCGCACGACTAGGTTGCCACGACGCCATGGGCTCCCTGATCAAGAAGCGCCGCAAGCGCATGCGCAAGAAGAAGCACAAGAAGCTGCTGAAGAAGACCCGCTGGCAGCGGCGCCAGCAGGGCCGCTAGCGCGCTCAGCCGCTCCCGAGACGGACACCACGCGACACGGTGGCCGCCGGTGTGACCGGAACCCTCAGGCGACGTTGCACGCGACGCGCGTATGACGTGGCGTCCAAACCGTCGCCCACCGGCACGACGTAGGCCGACCCGCTCCCCGCGAGGAGCGCCGGCGCCTCTGCCGCGGCTTCGAGCTCTGTCCGGAACTCGGTGAGCCGCGGCTCCACCGCTTCGGCGGCAGGCTCGAGGTCGTTCGACAGCTCGGGCAGGACCTCGGCGATCTCTCCCGTTGCCGCGACTCGACGGGTCGCGGCCGGCCGCCCCAGGTCGTCCCATGCGCGGTACACGTCCGACGTCTGGAGGCGAAACGGCGGCAGGGCGACGAGGAACGGCAAGCCGATCGGCAGGTCAACCGGATCGAGCTTCTCGCCGCGGCCCCGCATCCACGCCGCGCCACCCTCGAGGCAGAACGCGACGTCGGAGCCGAGCTTCAGCCCCAGCTCCCACAAACCGCGGTCGTCCATGTCGATCTCGAGCATGCGGCGCACGGCGACCAACGTCGCGGCCGCGTCAGCCGAACCGCCACCGAGTCCGGCTCCGGCTGGGATCTTCTTGCTCAACGTGAGAAGCACGCCGTGACCGGATCGCCCCGCGCGCACGAGCAGCTCGTCGGCCGCGCGTGCTGCGAGGTTCGTCATGTCATTGGCCACACCTTCGGTCTCACCCCGCATCTCGAACGTGACACCGCCGGGGTGCGGAACTGCGCGGACCTCGACGACGTCATGTGGATCGCTGATGGACACGGTCAGGGCTTCGATGTCGTGGAACCCGTCGTCGCGCAACGCCCGAACCCGCAGCGCGAGCGTGAGCTTGCTGTACGCGGTGGCCCGGACGCGCCCCAGCCTCCCGGCGGTGGTGAGCTCGTTCATTCGGCCGCCGACCGCGCGACCGCTGCCCACGCTTCAAGATCGAGCTCTTCGGCACGCGCCGTGGGTGCGACACCGGCCCGCTCGAGGACCGCCTCTGTGCGATCTCCGAGTGCACTCGCCAACGCACGCCGCAACATCTTCCGCCGGTGCGCGAAGCCCGCGCCCACGAGCTCGAACATCGCCGCGTACGACGGAACCTCCACCGGTGGCGTCGCGCGCCGTTCGAGCTGCACCAGCGCTGAATCTACATTCGGTCGCGGCACGAAGACGGTCGGGGGCACCGCCCCAACGATACGCGCGGTTGCGTGATACGCCACCTTCACCGTCACCGCGCCGTACGCCTTCGTCCGCGGCGCCGCCGCCAGTCGCTCCCCCACCTCGCGCTGCACCATCACCAGCAGACGTGTCACCGTGGGCGCTTCCTCGAGGACGCGCGCGACGACTGGTGTCGCCACGTTGTACGGCAGGTTCGACACGCACGACCACGGACCGTCACGGAGTCGCCCGGCATAGTCCCAGGTGAGGGCGTCCCCCGCCTCGGCGGTCACGTTGGGCGCGGCGCCGAGCACGGCTTCGAGGACCGGCACGAGGTGGCGATCGAGCTCGAGCGCATGAACGCGGGCTCCGGCTTGGGCCAGCGCGAGGGTGAGCGAACCGAGTCCCGGGCCGATCTCGAGGACACGGTCGCCTCGCTCGATTCCGGCGAGCCGAACGATGCGGCGCGCCGTGTTCGCGTCGGCCAGAAAGTTCTGCCCGAGCGCGCGGCTCGGCCGGATCCCGTGCTCGCGCAGGAGCGACCGCACGTCGGACGGGCTCAGCGCGTCGCGAGTCATCACGTCCGAAGAAGTCGAGATCGAGGCCGGTATGCGGACGTTAGAACTGGCGCTTTCCGTCGTCCTTCGTGTACCCCAATGTCTTGGCGCAACCCCACGCACCCCAACCGTGCTCGGCGAGGATCCGCTCCGCAACGATGATCTGCTGGTACTTCGTGGCGTGGCCGGCATTCTTGGCCCACCCCTTGTCCTTCAACGCCGACCAGTTGTCGTACCAGATCCCGAGCGCGCCCTGATAGACGGGTTTGATGATGTCCCATTTCAGTTCGCCGGCCTTCGGGTGGGAAGGCCCGTAACGACCGGTCTCGCACTCCGCGATCTTGTCCCACCTCGAGTCGTACTTCACCCCGTAGTACGTGATCGTCGGGACGGCTGGCTCCACGTCGACGGCGCCGGTGGCCACCCGGCCGGTCACCACGCCGTTCTGACGAATGATCAGGTACGTCACCGTGTGCACACCCGGCTTGCCCCGGACGACCCGGTTCGGCGCGGTGACCGCCACGTTCGGGTCGGGGAACATCTGATCCGGGAGCGAATACACCTCGTCGACGGCTTCGGTCTCGTTGCGGTTGCGGTTGACGGCGATGGCCACCTTGTCCCCGTCGGCAGCCACGGCCGGCAGTACGTCGGCCACGCCGTAGGGACTCGTGGTGTCGATGTCGTCGAGCTTGACGTCGTACGCCGCGAGGAGCTCGGCCACGGTGTGCACGGGGGCGTCGTATTCGATGAACTCGCTGTCGACGACGAGCACGCCGGTCTTCCTCGTGCGCACGGCGACGGCCGTGGATTCGTCGATCCGATTCGGTGCGTCGAGCACTCCGAGCGCAGCGCCCCCGGCGTTGAGCTGGGCGGTGGCGTCCTCGAGGAAACCGTCCGCGTGACGATAGGTCGTCTGCACTTCCCCAAGCGTCCCGTCGAAGTTCACCGGAACCGCGAACGCGCGCAGCACCCGCACGGTCATGTTGTTGTCGATCGGCGTGCTCGCGTCGGGTGTGGTCCGGTCGAACTCACCGAGCGCCACGTTCTGCTCGACGAGCAGGTCACCCACCGTGTCGACACCTGTCTCGGCGGCGATCAAGCGTCCATCGACGCGCACGTCGACGTCTGCGCCCTTGTCGAGGAGCGTTCTGACGCCCAGAAAGGCGCCGCCCATGGTCGCGACCACGGCCAGGCTGGTCAGGACGGCGCGTGTCGGGAAGTGGAAGCGGCGGGCGCGGCGGGGGCGACCGCGCGGGGGCCCACCCTGATCACCGCTGGCCGCCGGCTCGGGATCGAACTCGGGGAGCGGCAGCCAGGCGGTCGCGTCGTGCGGCTCGGCCCGCGCCGGCGACGGGAGGCCGACCGGCACCTCACGCGGCGCCGTCGGGGCGACGGTCGGGTCGGGCACGAGCAGCGTGTCCACCGACGGGAGCTCCTCGACCTGGGGCAAGGGCAGCCAGGCGGTCGCGTCGTGCGGCTCCGCGCGGGCGGGTGACGGGAGGCCCACCGGCACCTCACGTGGCGCGGCCGGCTCGACGTCGGGGTCGGGGACGAGAAGTCGGTCGAGCGGTGGGAGCTCGGCGAAGTCGGGCAGGGGCAGCCACGTGGTCGCGTCGTGCGGCTCGGCTCGCGCCGGCGACTCGCGCACCGCGTCGGCAACGTGCGCGCTCGACGGTCGAATCGCTCGCCGACGCACATGCCGGTGCAGGAAGCGTCCGCGGCGCGGCTCCGGCTCGGTGATGGTTGTCCGCCCTCCGTGGCGCTGGAGCTGGCACGCCCGCGACAGGACGCCACCAACTCGATGGGATTCATTGCAAAATACCCCAAGACCGTGCCGCCGGGACGGCCCGCGGGTCAGAGGCCTTTGATCAGCCCAAACGCAGCGTCTGCCGCGGCCGTGGTCGCCGCGGCGACGTTTTCCACAGGCTCACCGAGTGCGGCCGCGAGCGCCTCACCGACGAACGTCACGTAGGCAGGCTCGTTCTCGCGGCCGCGGTGAGGCACGGGGGTCAGGTACGGCGAGTCGGTCTCGACCAGCACGCGGTCCAGCGGACACAGCGCCGCCGCGGCGCGCACGTCGTCGGCGTTCGGGAACGACACGATGCCGCTGAATGACAGCCGCGCCCCGAGATCGAGCGCGCGCCGGGCTTCGTCGGGGCCGCCCGTGAAGCAGTGGAAGACGGTACGCGCCGGGACTCCCTCGTCGGTGAGCACACGAAAGGTGTCGTCCCACGCCTCTCGCGAGTGGATCACCAGCGCGCGGTCGAGCTCGTGAGCACGACGGATCTGCGCTCGGAAGGCTTCCTCTTGGACATCCGGCTCCGAGTGCCGGTAGTGCAGGTCGAAGCCGGCTTCGCCGACGGCGACGACGCCGTCGCTCGCGGCCAGCGCCTCGAGCTCGGGCCACTGCTCCGCGAAGCTCGACGCGTCGTGCGGGTGGAGCCCGACCGTGGCTCGCACGTCGGAATGGCGGGCGGCGAGGTCCACGGCCGCGCGCGACGACTCGACGTTGGTGCCCACCACCACCATCGCGGTGACACCTGCGGCCCGTGCCCGTTCGATCGCGGCGTCGGCCCCGCCGGTCGCCCACTGCACATGGCAATGGCTGTCGATCCACACCATTGGCTCGCTCGCTGCGGCGGAGGGTACCTCCGCCGCGGGCGCTTGCTCCCCCGTG
>JBBECS010000039.1:34225-68138 GCA_040881685.1 Acidimicrobiia bacterium
TGGCTCGCTCGCTGCGGCGGAGGGTACCTCCGCCGCGGGCGCTTGCTCCCCCGTGACCATTGGCTCGCTCGCTGCGGCGGAGGGTACCTCCGCCGCGGGCGCTTGCTCCCCCGTGCGCCCTTCGCTCGCTTCGCTCACTGCGGCCGCGCCGTCATGCCTCGATGCGCGGGAAGAGTGGCGTGCCCTTGTCGAGGCGCGTGTCGACCGGGCCGAGGCCCCATGCGGCGGCGTCGGGAAGGCGCTGCTCCTCGGGCATGCCGTCGAGACCAAGGCGGCGCCACAGCTCATTGCAGGCCCGCGGGATTGCCGGCGACGCAAGGAGCGTCACGATGCGCAGCACCTCGACGCAGTCACCCAGCACGCCCGCGGTCGCGGCGGCGTCACCCGACGTGTGCAGCTTCCACGGCTCCTGATCCTCGATGAACGAGTTCGCGGCCCGGATCAGCTCCCATACCGCACCGAACGCACGCGCGTAGTCGAGCCGGTCCATCGCGCCTTGCATGTCGTCGAACGCCGTGGCGCTCGCGGCCACGAGCGGCCCGTCGGCGCGCGCGCTCGGCGCGACCCCGTCGCAGTAGCTCACCGCCATGTTGAGAACCCGGTTCGCGAGGTTGCCGAAGTTGTTCGCGAGGTCCGCGTTGTAGCGAGCGACCATCGCCTCGTAGCTGAAGTCGCCGTCGGGCCCGAAGCGCTGATCCGCAAGGAAGTGGTACCGGTAGCCGTCCGAGCCGAACTCGGCGACGAGGTCGGCGGGCGCGATCTGGTTGCCGCCGCTCTTCGCCATCTTCTCGCCGCCCACCTGGAGCCAACCGTGCGCGAACACGTGCTTGGGTGGGGCTTCGCCGCCGGCCATGAGCATGGCGGGCCAGTAGACGGCGTGGAATCGAAGGATGTCCTTGCCGATCAGGTGGTAGTCGGCGGGCCAGTACCGGTCGAAGCGCTCGCGGTCTGTGCCGTAGCCAGCCGCGGTGCAGTAGTTGAACAGCGCGTCGAACCACACGTACGTCACGTGCTTCGGGTCCCACGGGAGTGGGATCCCCCACGTGAGCGACGTGCGGCTCATCGAGAAGTCGCGCAATCCCTGCTTGATGAAGCCGAGCACTTCGTTCCGGCGGGACTCGGGTTGCACGGCATCGGGGTACGCGGCGTAGTGCTCCAGTAGCCGGTCCTCGAAGCGCGAGAGCTGGAAGAAGTAGTTCTCCTCCGTGACATGTTCGACGGGTCGACCGTGGATCGGGCAGTTGCCGTTCACCAGCTCGTCCTCGGTGTAATACGCCTCGCACGCGACGCAGTACAGACCTTCATAGGTGCCCAGCTCGATGAAGCCGTGGTCGTAGACCACCTGGAGGAACTGCTGAACCGCCTCGTAGTGCCGCGGCTCGGTGGTGCGGATGAAGTCGGTGTTCGTCAGGTCGATCAGGGTCGTGAGCTCGCGGAACGTGGGGCTCGTCCGGTCGACCAGCTCCTGAGGGGTGATGCCCTCGGCCTCGGCGGTGCGCTGCATCTTGAGCCCGTGCTCGTCGGTGCCGGTGAGGAACGCGACGTCGTCGCCCCAGAGCCTCCGCCAGCGTGCGAGCGCGTCGGCCGCGACCGACGTGTACGCGTGTCCGATGTGCGGAACGTCGTTCGGGTAGTAGATCGGCGTCGTCACGTAGAACGGCGTGGGCATCAGGTTTACAGTACCGACCGCATGTCGCCATCCCGGACCCGTTTCGCGTGAGCACGCAGGACCGCACGCGGCGCGTCGACTCGCTCGGGCGGGTGGTGCTCCCGGCCGACCTCCGCCGCGCGCTCGGCATCCGTGAGGGCGACGTCTTGGACGTGTCGGTGCAAGACGGCAGCCTCGTGCTCACTCGTCACGAGCCGATGTGCGTATTCTGCGGCTCTCGTGACGGGCTTCGCGAGCATGCGGGGAGGCACGCGTGCCCCACGTGCGTCAGCGCGCTCGGCGCTGAGCAATGACGGCGTCGTAGGCGCGTCGGCGGGACACACCAGACCGCGCTGCGAGGCGATCGGCGGCGACGCGCGTCGGGAGTCCCTCGGCGACGAGCGCGAGTGCTTGTTGCGCCAGGTCGGCGTCGGTCGTCGCAACCTCGGTCGCGACCGACGGCTCCAGCACGATGACGATCTCCCCGCGGGGTGCGGTCGCGAAGTGCTTGGCCGCGGCACCCAGGGTGCCCCGCCACATCTCCTCGTTCAGCTTGGTGAGCTCGCGTGCGACCGCGACCAGGCGGGCGTCTCCGCACACCGCCGCGAGATCGGCGAGCGTGGCGGCGAGACGGTGCGGCGACTCGTACAAGATGGTGGTTCGCTCCTCGCGCTCGATTGCCTCGAGCCGGTCGTCGCGCTCACGTCCTTTGCGCGGGAGAAAGCCTTCGAACGCGAATCGCGCCGTCGGGAGACCAGACATCACCAGCGCAGTGAGCGCGGCGCTCGGACCCGGCACCACCTCCACGGGCAGGCCGGCGTCTGCGCACGCGCGTACGAGCCGCTCGCCGGGATCGGAGATGCCGGGCATCCCTGCGTCGGTCACGTAGGCCACACGCAGGCCGGAACGCACCTCCTCGACAATCGCTTGGGCGCGGGCGCGCTCGTTGTGGCCGTGCACGGCGCGCAGGCGGTTGCCGGCGGGCACCCCCGCATGGGTCAGCAACGCGCGCGTCCGGCGCGTGTCCTCGGCGGCGATCACATCTGCGCCGCGGAGGGCCTCGACCGCGCGCGGTGAGAGGTCGCCCAGGTTGCCGATCGGCGTTGCCACCAGGACGAGCAGGCCCGTGGCGTTCATGACCCGTCGTCCGGCGCGACTTCCAGCACGTCACCCACGTGCAGACGCCATCGGTCGGCGGCTCCGCTCGGGGCCTCGACCACGAACCGGGCGCGCCACACCGGCGGCGACACGCGCCGGGGCTTCAGAGTCGAGATCCGCAGCACCCGGCCCGCACGGTCGCACCAGACGACGTCGATGGGCACCCGCATCCCGACGGAGTGGACCTGGCGACACGGCTCGAGCACGAGCGCGCGTTCGACGACGTCACGACCGAGCAGACCGCGTCGACGCGCCGCCCGCGTTGTCGCAACCTCGGCCGACGCCAGCACCTCACCGTCGCGCAGCAGCCAGGGCACGTCACCAACCCCGCTCCTGGCGCCTACGGCGCCGGGCCGCTCCCCTCCACTTTGGCGAACGATCAGCTGCGATCGGCGCAGGGTACCTGCGCCGCGGGCGCTGCCCTCTCACACGTTGAACCGGATCTCGAGCACGTCACCGTCCTCGACCGAGTAGTCCTTGCCTTCGACCCGCAGCTTGCCCAGCTCCTTGGCCTTCGCCCATGAGCCGATGTCGAGCAGCTCCGTCCAGCCGATCACCTCGGCTCGGATGAACCCCCGCTGCAGGTCGGAGTGGATGACGCCGGCACACTCCGGCGCCTTGGCCCCGGCACGGAACGTCCACGCTCGCGTCTCGTCTTCACCCGTGGTGAGGAAGGTGTTGCGACCGAGCAGGTGCAGCGCGCTGCGCGCGAGGCGCGGCACCACGCTCTCCGGAACACCGAGCTCGGCGAGGAGCTCGGCCCGATCGTTCCCGACCGACGCGATCACATCCGGGTCGGCCTCCAGCTCGATGCACACCGCGAGCGCGTCCGGGCCGAACGGACCCGTGACCTCGCTCCCCGATTCCAGCTGGTCGACGCCGATGTTCACGACGACGAGTGCGGGCTTGTTCGTGAGCAAGAAGACCTCGTGCAAGAGCAGGCGATCCGTCTCTGCCAGGTCAGAGCGGTAGATCGGAATGCCGTCCGAGAGCGCGGCCCCGGCGCGCTCGAGTGCGTCGATCTCGGGAACGAGCGACTTGTCGCCCTTCGACGCGCGTCGCTGCTTGGCGACACGCTGCTCGACCGATCCGAGGTCGGCGAGGATCAGCTCCTCCTCGAGCGCGGTCAGCTCACGCACGGGGTCGTGCCCGTCGTCGGCGCGAATCACGAGCATCAGCGCGTCGGAGTCGCGCAAGGTGCCGAGCAGTCGGCTGCCGAGGCCCTTGCCCGCCTCCGTGGACAACCCAGGGAGGAAGGCGACCTGGAACGTCGCCGCGACCACTTTCTTCGACTTGGACATCTCGGCCAGGCGGTCGGCGCGCTCGTCGGGAAGGTGGACGACGCCGAGCACACGATCGGCGGCGGTCGCGACGTCGCTGCCCGTGAGCGCGCTGAACAGCTGCGCGTGACCGGAGTCGGCGAGGCCGACGAGCCCGAGATGCTCCATGCAGGACCACGCTAACGTCCGGTCGTGGACGAACGGACGTTGCAGGCGATCGCTGACCGGCTCGAGATCGAGGACGTGCTCACGCGCTACGCGTGGTCCATCGACACCGGAGACTTCGACGGGCTCGACGACGTGTTCACGCCCGACGCCTTCGTGGACTACACGAGCGCGGGCGGGATCAAGGGCCAGTACCCGGAGGTGAAGGCGTGGCTCGCGAGCGTGCTCCCGCACTTCCCCGCGTACCAGCATCTGGTGACGAACAAGGACATCCGCATCGACGGCGACACGGCCTCGAGTCGCGCCGGCTTCTACAACCCGATGGCGCAGGACAAGCCGGAGGGTCGCAGCTTCTTCTTCGTCGGCGGCGAGTACCACGACCAGCTCGTGCGCACGCCGTCGGGATGGCGCATCAGGGAGCGCATCGAGAAGTCCGTCTGGGTGGACGGCGACGCGCCGGCGACACCGCCGGCCTGACGGCGGTGTCTTAGGCCGGGCAGGGCAAGGCGGTCGCGGCCCCCACCTTGATGAGGCCGTGCCCGAGATCGGTGATGTTGGTCGTGTGCGACGTGGGCCAGCTCGAGATCGCCTCCTCGTAGACCCGCACCGCGGTGGCTTCGAGCATCGCCTTCACGTCGGCCGACGTCGTCGCACCGTGGTCGAAGAGCGACGGGCACTTCTGGAGAAGCAGCGCGGCCGCCGCGGCCACGTGGGGCGAAGCCATCGACGTGCCGCTGAGGAACTGGTATGCGCTGGACGACCCGACGTAGGTGGAGATGGTCTGGTTCCCTGGCGCGGCCACGTCGATGTAGCCGAGGACTTGCGGCCAGGTGGACACCCGTTTGCGCGGGTTGAAGTTCGAGAACGACGCGCGCTCGTCTCCTTCAGTCGTCGCGGCCACGGCGATCAGATCGGTGTCGGGGCCTGCGGCCGGGAACAGTGCCTGGTTCGCGACGTCGCAGTTCGTGTTGGGGCCGGCGCCGCAGTTCCCGCCGGCCGCGACCACAACCAGTCCTGCCGTGAGCGCCGCCTGGATCGCATTCTGGATCGCCTGGCTGCACGACGGCCCACCAAGGCTGAGGTTAATGATGTCGGCGTTTCCCTGGAGCGGGTTGGCGGCCCAGGCGATGCCGGACGCGACGTTGCCCTCGCCCCCGCTCCCTTGCGCGTTGAGCACGCGGATCGGGACGATCGTTGCCAGTGGCGCGCCGCCAACGACCCCGTCGGAGTTGTCGCTCGCGGCGGCGATCCCGGCCACGTGCGTGCCGTGCCCGTGGTCGTCGTCCGTGGCGTCGAGGTTTCCCTCGACGAAGTCCCAGCCGCTCGCGATGTCCACCCGACCGAGAAGGTCCTCATGAGTGGCCACCACGCCGCTGTCGACGATCGCGATCCGCACCCCGGTGCCATCGAGACCGCTCGCCCACGCGGTCTCGAAGTCCGCGTGCGCGAGCTTCGGCCCGTACTGCTGACCGCTCGCGAAAAAGTCGTCGTCGCTCGGGTCAACGAGGAGCGCCGACACCAGCCGGTTGGGCTCGACGGTGAGCACGTCGCCCTCGGCCTCGAGCTGGGCAACCTCGGCGTCGAGCTCGGCCTCCGACGCCGCGGTGAAGGTGACGTACTCGTGCTCGTCGCTCGGTCCCGGCTGCTCGACCGTCGCGACGTACTCGACCGGCGCGGTCGGCGTGGGCGTGGGCTCGGGTGCTGCTGACCCCGCGGGGCACAGGGCCTGCGCGCCGACATCGTCGGCCGCGGTCGCGGCGGGGCCAACCGGCGAGGGTGGTGACGGCTGCGGTGCTGCGGGGAGGACCGGGTGGCACGCGGCAAGCGCCAGGACGGCGAGCAGCACCCACGACGGCCGGACACTCACGCGCATGGTGCTCGCCGCCTTTCGGGTGGCCACCGAGCCGTCTGGTACTTCGTCTCGTGCACGGAGGCCCTTGAGCCTACTGAGGCTCGTGGGGCTCGCCGGCGCAGCGTCAGGCGGGGCAGGGTGCGGAAGTCGCGCCGCCGGCTTGGACGAGGCTGGCGCCCATGCCCGCGATCACCGGGCTCGCGGTGGACCGCAACCGGTTCAGCACCTTGTCGGCGACGCTCGACCCGTTCGCGGGACCGTTCGCGATCGCCGGGCAATGCTGGAGCACGAGCGCGACCGCGGCCGACACGTACGGCGCCGCCATGGACGTGCCATCCATCGTTGTGTAGGTGTTGGGACCGGGCTTGTAGGTCGAGAGGATCGACGAGCCGGGAGCACCGAGGTCCACGAACGGCGTTCCCCAGTTCGAGAACGACGACTTGGTGTTGCTCCAAGTCGTGGAGCCCACCGCGATGACCTCACCCTCGAAGCCGGCGGGGAAGATCGGGACGTTCGAGTTGCCATTGCCCGCGGCGGCGACCACGACCGCGCCCTGAGCCTCCGCGTAGTCGACCGCGATCTGCTCGCTCGAGGAACAATGGGCCCCGCCCAGGCTGAGGCTGATGACGTCGGCGTTGCCCTTGGTTGGGTCGGCGGCCCAGAGGATCCCGTCGACGACGTCGGAGGTGAACCCGGACCCGTTCGCCCCGAGCACGCGGACGGGCACGATGGTGGCACCGGGCGCGCCACCCAGACCGCCCAACCCGTTGTCCGATGCCGCAGCGATGCCGGCGACGTGCGTACCGTGGCCGTGAGGGTCTTCGGTGCCGGTGTTGTTGCCAATGGTATCGACGAAGTCGTTGCCGTTGACTGTGTCGACACGCCCCGCGAGATCCTCGTGCGTGGCGGTGACGCCAGTGTCGAGGATCGCGATCCTCACACCCGTGCCATCGAACCCTGCAGTCCACGCGGCACCGAACCCTGCGTTGACCAGGCCCCATTGCTCGGAAGAACGGGGGTCGGAGGTGACCAGGGCGGCGACCGGCTCATCGGGCTCGACGACGACGACCGTGCCGTCGTCTTCGAGCTCGTCGATGTGCGCCGCCTTGTCGGCGGCGGAGGTCGCGGTGAACGTCTCGACCTCGAGCGGGCCGGCGCCCGGCTCGTCGACCACCGCGACGTAGTCAACCGGGTCGGCAGGGGTCGGCGCGGCGGTGCTGCCACAGCCCTGGACCGATGCGGGCGGAGGGGGCGGTGGGGGCGGGGGCGGGGGGAGCTTGACGCAGGCCGTCAGCCCGAGCGCGCCGACACCAACCATCCACAAGGCTCGACGCGTCGCTGCTGTGCCCATGGTCGTCGTTGACCCGGCGCGTGCCATCACGAAAATGCTCGAGTGCGGTTCATGAGCCCTCGTTTTCTGCTTCGGGTCCAACGAAGAAAACCGGCACCCAACTCTCCGCACACAGTGCAGAGATGGGGCCGGTTTCGCCTGGCTCCCCGCCGTCCCTAGCGACCAAATGACACAGACGGCGGATCGTCGCCTCCCCGAGCAGGTGGCTCGATCGTCCTCGCCCCAGCCACTCTTTGTGGCAGGGCTCCCTCATCTAACCACTTAGGGTGGTGGTGGTCAACCTCTGGCGAGGTCCGAGGATGCCCCGGGTAAGCCTGAGCGCTGTCATGACCTCCAGACCCCCTGGCGTCCAACCTGTCCCCACCGCCGGATGCGGCCTAACCTGCGATCTCCGCCGAGCGCACGGGTGAGCCGAGATGTCGAAGAAGACGAAGAAGCGCAAGCTCAAGGCCCGCCGCAACAAGGCGAACCACGGCAAGAAGCCGAACGCCGGCCGCTAGCCGACTCCATGGTCGCCGGCGGCAGGCGCCGGCTCGTTGGCCAGCGGTCGGCACCGCCGCCGCTAGCCGACTCCATGGTCGCCGGCGGCAGGCGCCGGCTCGTTGGCCAGCGGTCGGCACCGCCGCCGCTAGCCCTGCTCCATGGTCAGGCCCCGCGAGGGCAACGACCGGCACAACACGAGCAACCCGCACGCCACGATCGGCGCGATCGCCAGCCCGGCCAGGATGCCGATCTGATCCACGGTGTCGTAGCGGTCCAGGTTGAGCACGTGGTACGTGAGATGCGGCAGCGGATAGACGATCCACGCCACCGACGCCGCGATCACCATCGGACGCAGGAGCCAGATCGCTGCGCACACGGTGAACGCGGCCAGCGCCAGGTTGAGCGCGCCGAAGTCCCGCATCAAGTGCTCGTTGTACGGCCCGTCGGGCGAGATCCATTGGCTCCCGAAGCCAGGGAAGTCGTCGTAGTACGAGCGCGGGGCGATGACCGCCCATGCCCCGATCGGGATCGCTGTCACTGCGAGCAGCACGAGCCCGATGCGCGACACACGCGTTGCCGTGTCAGGCGTCATCAACGCCCTCCTTCGTGTTTGCCTGCCGAGCCGCCGCGATGGCGACCCACCCTTCCCGCACGCTGGGGTAGGCGGGAGCCCAGCCCGTCGCGTCACGCATACGTCGGTTCGAGACCCGTTGCGACGAGATGAGCGCCCTCGCTCCCGATCCGCCGACGACGCGCATCGGAGCTCCTGGCGCGACATGCAGCCGCGGGAGGTCGAACGCCGCCGCGAACGCATCGGCGTACTCACGGCGAGTGAGCGGCTCGTCATCGACGACGTTGTACACACCCGCGGGCACATCGAGAGCCGCTACCACCGCCGCGGCCGCGTCCTCGACGTGGATCGACGACACGTAGCCGTCGCGTGCGCCGGGAATCGGTGCGATCCGCATCTTCGCAAGACTCAGCGTCTCGTCGGTCGCGCGGTTGTCTGGTCCGTAGAAGAGACCGAACCGCAACACCACGCCTCGTCCGCCATCCGCGCCGAAGCGCGCGACAAGCCGCTCCCCCTCGATCGTGGGCCGCAGCATCTTGATCGACTCGTCCAGTGCCACCGTCTCGTCGATCCAGGCATCGCCGCGGTCGGGATATGTGAACGTGATCGACTCCTTGACGAAGAGCCCGACGCCGTGCGTGCGCGCCGCGTCCAAGAGACCTTGCGTGGCCTCCGTGCGCAGCCGGTTGTGCGTGCGCCACGCGCCAGGGAAGGCCATCTTCGACATGGGCGGCACGTTGGTGGCGAGATGCACGACCGCGTCCACGCCCTCGACGGCGCCGGCCACCGCCTCGGGATCGAAGAGGTCGACACGCGCCGCCTCGGCTCCCTGGGCGACGAGGCGGCGGGCCTTGATGTCGTCACGGGCAACGGCGCGGACTCGATGCCCGGCGTCTTGGAGCTTGCGGACGGTCGGGCGACCGATCGCCCCCGTCGCCCCGGTCAGCAGCACGATCATGGACACACTTTCGCCGCTCGAGGCTGCGCGATCACAACCGGTCGACGAGCAGCGCCTGGAGCGAGCGACCGATCACGCCCTGCTCGTCGTGCAGCATGCTCGCCGCGAGCCCGATCCCGACCGGCTCGACCGCGGTCGCCGTGTCGAGCCCGACCCATTCGCCGTTGGGCGACCGGTGGAGGTAGATCGTGAGGTCGGGGTTGATGAAGAGGTACGCGCCGCGCTCGAGCGCCGCGCTGATCCCGTTGCCGAAGTCGGCTGCCGCGGCAACGCGCTGCAGCGGTGACGGGTCCTCCCCGGCAACGACCGGAACTCGCAACCGGAACCACACCGCCGCGGGGCCGGACTCCGCCCATGCCCCTCGCATGTAGCGAAGCTCCATCGCCGACCAGAAGCCGATGTCGGCGGGACCTCGACTCAAGGGGAACTCGATCGCGAATGGCTCGCCGCGGTTTGGCGGATCCATCGTGGACTCGTACGGCACCGATGGGAGGTCGAGGTCAGCGACGCGCGTGCGCAGCGCGTGTGCTCGCGCCACCTCGACCTCACCGGCGTGGATCGTGGCTTCGATGAACTGAACCTTTTTCCCAGGTCGCGTCGTGCGCGCCGTCACACGCAACGGTGTGAGTGGAACGGGACGAAGCAGCTCGATGGTGAGCCGGGAGACGAAGGCCGCCGGCCCTGGATCGCACGACTCGACCGCTCGGGCGAGCAGCGCGGCCGGGCCGCCACCGTGTTGAGCATCGGGTGACCACGGCCCGCGTGCGAGTGCCGTCGGTACCAACAGATCACCGTCGGTGTGGAAGACCGCGTTGGGGACCTCGCTCACGGGGCGAAGCGTAGAGTGCGCCCACCTCGAGCCGAGGAGCGTGGCGATGGACTACTGGAGGATGACCGACACTGAGCGCGACGCGTTTGCTGATCTCTGCGATTCATTGACACCGGCGCAATGGGACCAGCCGTCGCTCTGCGGCAGCTGGAAGGTCCGCGACGTTGTCGCGCATCTGAACCAGGGCTCCGTCCTCACAGGCGGCAGGGCGATCCTCATCGCCGCGAAGTACGGCTTCCGTATCAACACCATGCTCGAACGCGAGGCACAGAGAGACGGGACCCACTCGCCCGAGCAGCTTCGAAAAGACATGCGCGCCTCGGTCGGCATGAGGCGCAAGCCGCCCGGCACCAAGCCGGCCGATCTCGTCATGGAGACGATCGTTCACCAGCAAGACGTGCGCCGGCCCCTCGGCATCCCGCGCGACTACCCAGCGGAGGAGTTGAAGGTCGCGCTCGACTGCGCCGCCAGCACGGGCAGCTCGCTGCTCCCCGGCAAGAAGCGTGGAGCCGGGCTCCACCTGCGAGCCACGGATCTCGACTGGGAGCACGGCGAGGGAGACGAGGTAAGCGGCTCGGGGGAAGCGCTGTTGATGGCCTTGGCGGGGCGCTCCGCAGCGCTGGCGGACCTCGTGGGTCCGGGTGTCGAGACCCTGCGCTCGCGCATCACCAATTGACCGGAGCAGGCGGGAACCGCGCCCCGAGCGCGGGTCGTCAAAGCTCTTCAAGGACCGGCTCGACGAGTGGAGGCCCTCATGCGGGCGCGCACGTGGTTGGCAATGACGGTGTTGACGGTAGGGATCGTGACGGCGTGGCCCGCAGCCGCGGGCGCAGCCACCGAGGACGGCGGGCGCGAGCCGCGCACGATCACCGTCACGGGCACCGGGTTGGTGCGCGGGACGCCCGACGTGTTGGAGCTCGTGGTTGGAGTGAAGACACGGGCCCCATCAGCCGCCGAGGCGCTGACGCGCAACAGCACGCTGACCCGCAAGGTCATCGAGGTGCTGCAGGATGCGGGCGTCGACAGCGACGACCTCCAGACCACCGACCTCTCCATCACGCCGTTCTACGACGACGAAGGTGACGACCTGGATGGCTACTCGGTCAACAATCTGCTGAGCGCCACGATCCGCGATCTGGAGAAGGCGGGCGGGATCATCGACGCGGCGACGGAGGCCGCCGGAAACGAGATCCTCGTGCAAGGCATCTTCTTCTCGTTCGATGACAACACCGAGCTGGTCGCGAGGGCGCGTACCGACGCGGTGAAGCGGGCGCGCATCCAGGCCGAACAGCTCGCCGATGCCGCGGGCGTCGACCTCGGCGACCTCCTCTCTCTCACCGAGGACAGCATTCCGTACGGACCCGCGCTCGAGTTCGACCAAGCGCGTGCCGCGTCGGGTGAGCTCGAGGCCGCCGCGCCGATCGAGCCGGGCTCGCAGTCACTCAGTGTGCAGGTGACGTTGATCTACGAGATCACCTAGCTTCGGTCGCTCGCTGGGGGCCGGGATACCCGGCCCCCAGACGCTCGCTCCCTGGCGAGCTTCCTCGCTGCGCTCCGTCAGCCGCGCGTAGTGCGAAACTGACGTGCCGCCATGCTGTTCCCGACGATCACGTTCGCGCTCTTCTTCATGATCGTCCTGCCGTTGTCGTGGCTGCTCATGCCGCGCCGACGCCGGTGGAAGATCTTCATGGTCGCGGCGTCGTACTTCTTCTACGGGTACTGGAACCCGTGGTTCTGCCTTTTGATCGCCGCGTCCTCGATCGGCAACCAGCTCGTGGCGCAGCGAATCCACGGATCGACCGACGAGCGCGTGAAGCGTCGGTGGCTTGTCCTCGGGCTCGTTGGGAACCTCGGTGCCCTCGGGTACTTCAAGTACTACGACTTCTTCGTCAGCGAGGCGACCAACCTCCTCGACCGCATCGGCGTCAGGATCGAGCCGGAGATCGTGGCGGTCGCCCTCCCCGTTGGCATCTCGTTCTTCACGTTCCAGGCGATCAGCTACCTCGTCGACATCTACCGCGGCACCTTTCAGCCCGGCCGGCTGTTCGAATTCGCCGTCTTCCTCTCGTTCTTCCCGCACGTCGTCGCGGGCCCGATCGTGCGCCCGGCCGAGTTCATGCCCCAGCTCAAGCAAGCGCACGACCCGCGCCAGATCGACGCCAGCCGCGCCTTCTTCCTCATCTTCATCGGGCTGTTCAAGAAGGTCGTGATCGCGAACCTGCTCGCGACCGAGATCGTCGACGGCGTGTTCGCCTCACCGGACCAGCACTCGGGACTCACGGTGCTGGTGGCCGTCTACGCCTACGCGGTGCAGATCTACGCGGACTTCAGCGGGTACACCGACATAGCGATCGGCCTCGCGCTGTTGCTGGGGTTCAAGTTCCCGCAGAACTTCGACAGCCCGTACACGGCCGAGTCGATCCAGGACTTCTGGCGCCGCTGGCACATGACGTTGTCGCGGTGGCTGCGGGATTACCTCTACGTCCCGCTCGGCGGAAACCGCAGGGGTGGTCTGCGCACGTACCGGAACCTCATGCTGACCATGGTCATCGGCGGGTTGTGGCACGGCGCGGCCTGGACGTTCATCGCGTGGGGCGCGATCCACGGCTTGTTCCTCTGCGTCGATCACTACCGGCACGCGCGTCACATTGCCCTCGGTTTGCCCGACCTTCCCGACACGTTGCGGCGCCGCGTACTGCGCCGGGTGGTCACCTTCCAAATTGTGTGCTTTGCCTGGATCTTCTTCCGGGCCGAGTCGTTCGAGAACGCCGGCGACGTCATCGGGCGCATCTTCACTCCGGCGCATTGGCTCGACCACGCGCCTCTGGTCACGGTTGGCGTCCTCCTTGCCATCGCGGTCGGGCTCGCCGAGCAGTACATCTCCCACGCCACGATGGCGCGCACGATGGCGTCGTTTTCCCGCCTTGTGCCGGTCGCGCAAGGCGCGGTGCTCGGGTTTGCCCTCCTCATCATCGACACGCTGCAGCCGAGCGGCGTGATCCCATTCATCTACTTCCAGTTCTGACATGACAACCACCACTACGCCCGAAGGAAGCGACCTGCGCACGCGGAGTGAGCGCCGACACGCCGACCCTGAACGCCGCGCGATGTCGGTCGGTCACGTGTGGATGGTCGGGATCACGTGTCTGCTCATCGGCGCGCTCTTGAATGCGCCCGGCATCCGCAAGACGGCGTTGTCCGAGCCGGTTGGCACCGAGCGCGACGTCGCGACGGCGCTCGCCGACCCCCTCTACGACGTGAGCCACGAGCTCTACCTCGACCGACTCCGCGTCGGCCTCCAAGAGCTGATCGGCAAGGGCGGCGAAGACGACGTCGACCTCTCGTTGCCAAGCCCGACGATCAAGAAGGAACCCGAAGAGCCGAAGGTCCCGAAGAAGCGCGCGTTCACGCCCACCGAGCAAGTGCGCCTCTGGGTCGGCGGCGACTCGCTCTCGATCACGCCAGGCGAGTCAGTCATCAACAAGGCGGTCGCGACCCAGGTGATCGGGATCCTGCAGACGGTCGACGGACACGTGGCCACCGGTCTGGCGCGACCCGAGGTCTTCAACTGGCCGGCGTACCTCCAGTCGGTCGTCACGAACAGCGCGCCCGACGCGATGGTGCTCACGATCGGGTCGAACGACGACCAGACGATGACGGGCATCGGTGGCGTGGGCCCGTTCGGTAGCGCTGAGTGGCAGGCCGAGTATCGGCGCCGCGTCGGCGGGCTCATGGACCAGGTCACCGGGACCGGGAAGGTGACCTTGTTCTGGGTGGGGATCCCGCAGATGCGCAACGTGACCCGATACGAGACGCGCTACAAGCTGATCAACGAAATCGTTCTCTCCGAGGCACAGCTTCGACCGGGCAAGGTGTACTTCGTGGAGACGGCCGCTCTGCTGGCCGGGCGCGATGGCGGATATGCAGACTTCCGCCCGAAGCTCGACGGCACGGTGACCAAGCTGCGTGCGGGTGACGGCATCCACTTCGAGCGCGCGGGCGCCGACCTCATCGCCGACTCGGTGATCGCCGCGATGCACGAGGAGTACGACCTGACGTCGTGGCAGACGGCCGCGACCATCACGACTGCTCCTCCGACCACCACCACCAAGCCGAAGAAGCCGAAGCAGGGTTCCTGAGCGCCACTGGCTTGCCCACCTCCGTCCGACGCGGCGAGGCTCACGGGATGGCGACGCTGGCGCTTCTCCGCCACGGCCAGAGCGAGTGGAACCTCGCGAACCTCTTCACCGGGTGGGTCGACGTCGACTTGAGCCCGCACGGTGAGAGCGAGGCGATGGCAGCCGGTCGGTTGCTACGCGACGAGGGCATCACTCCCAGCGTCGTGCACACATCGATCCAGAAGCGCGCCATCCGGACCGCCGAGCTCGCGCTGAAGGAGCTCGGCGTGACCGACACCGACATCGAGATCAAGCGGTCCTGGCGCCTCAACGAGCGCCACTACGGCGCGCTGCAGGCCCTCGACAAGGCGGAGACCGCGAGCCGGTACGGAGACGACCAGGTGAAGATCTGGCGCCGTTCGTACGCAACACGACCGCCGCAGCTGTCGGACGAGGCGTGGCAGGAGCAGCGCGCAGATCCCCTCTACGCCGACGTGCCCGACGACGCATTGCCGCGTGGCGAGAGCTTGGCCGACGTCGTCGATCGCATGCTGCCGTACTGGCGAGAGAGCATCGTCCCTGATCTGATCGCGGGACACGTCGTGCTCGTCGTCGCGCACGGCAACTCCCTGCGAGCGTTGGTCATGCATCTCGATGGTCTGTCGGAGGAAGCCGTGCTCGAGCTCAACATCCCCACCGGCGTACCGCTCGTCTACGACCTCGGGAGCGATCTCGAGCGGCGCGGCGCTCGATACCTGGGCGACTGACTGCCATGGCCGACGACCTCTTCGAGCATGCGATGGGTGACGCCGACGCGCTCATGTGGAACATCGAGCGCGATCCGCATCTGCGCTCCCCGATCGTCGTGCTGCTGGTGCTCGACCGCGCACCGAAGTGGAAGCGGGTCCTGGAGAGACTCGAGCGCGGGACGCGGCTGATCCCGCGCATGCGACAGCGGGTCGTGGAGCCTGCGGTCCGCGTGGGCCCACCGGCATGGTCGGCTGATCCGGACTTCGATCTCGCGTACCACGCGCGGCGCATCCACCTGCCGAAGGGCAGCTCCTTCGACGCGGTGCTCGAGCTCGCCGAGCGTGCCGCGATGGGCGACTTCGATCGCGCCCGCCCGCTCTGGGAGTACACGCTCGTCGAGGGACTGCCGAAGGGTCGCGCCGCGTTCGTGTTGAAGGTCCACCACTCGATGACGGACGGTGTCGGTGGCATGCGCCTGCTGATGATGCTCTTCGATCTCGAGCGCAAGCCGCCCCCCGACGGGCCTGAGCCCGAGGCCGTGGTGCTGCCGGTGTTCTCGCCCACGAGTCTCATCGGCAGCGGCATCGCCTGGCAGGCGCGCCACGCCACCGACACCGCGCAGCGGATCGTCGACGTGGCCCGCACGACGTGGCAGCGCGTGCGTGACGACGCGGCCGGCGCACTCGACGAGGTCACCTCGGCTGCGGGATCGGTCGCGCGCTTCCTCGCTCCCGCGGCCGAGCCCTGCTCACCGCTGATCAACGCGCGCAGCCTCGACCGGCGAGTCTCCGTCTTGCGCGTCCCACTCGACGACCTCAAGCGGGCTGCGAGCGCGGCCGGCGGCACGCTCAACGACGCGTTTGTCGCCGGCGTCGTGGGCGGACTGCAGCGTTACCACTCGCGCCACGACAGCGAAATTCCCGAGCTCCGAATGATCATGCCGATCAACTTGCGTGGCGAGAGCGCCGCGCTCGGCGGCAACCACTTCACGCCTGCGCGACTGCTCGTCCCACTGGACATCGACGATCCCGTCGAGCGGTTGCGGGTGATCGGCGAACGGTGCCGAGAGCTGCGCGCCGAGCCCGCCGTCGCGCTCAGCGAGACCGTTGCCGGCCTGCTCAACCGGTTGCCACGGCGCGCCGCGACCCTGCTCTTTGGCTCGATGCTCAAGGGCGCCGACTTCGTCACGAGCAACGTGCCCGGGTCACCGTTCCCGCTGTACCTGTGCGGTGCCGAGGTTGATGCGCTCTACGCGTTCGCACCGCTCTCTGGCACAGCAGCCAACGTCGCGCTCCTCTCGCATTGCGGCACCTGTTACATCGGGATCAACACCGACCCGCGAGCCATCCCCGACACCAAGCGCTTCAAGAAGTCCATCCGCCGAGGCCTCCGCGAGGTCCTCGCCCTGAGCTAGGCAATCGCCCGCGTCGCCGGCGCGGTGCGTCGGTAGTCTCGACGGCGATGCCCCCGGATCCGGCCGCCATCGTTCTGCCGCCCGACCTGCGGCCTGCCGACGGGCGCTTCGGGTCGGGCCCGTCCAAGGTGCGGCCCGAGGCGGTCGCCCGGCTCGCCGAGGCCGCACCCACCTATCTCGGCACGAGCCACCGACGAGACGGAGTGCGTGCGGTCGTCCGGCGCATCCGCGAGGGTTTGCGCGAGCTCTACACGCTCCCTGCTGGCCACGAAGTGCTGCTCGGGAACGGTGGCACAACCGCGTTCTGGGACGCAGCGGCGTTCGGTCTCGTCGAGCAGCGCAGCGAGCACCTCGTCTTCGGCGAGTTCTCGGGCAAGTTCGCCGCCGTCACTGCCGGTGCGCCGCACCTCGACGAGCCTGTCGTCATCGAATCCGAACCAGGGACGCATCCGGAGTGGAAGGACGACGCCGGCTGCGACGTGCTCGCCACGACACACAACGAGACATCCACCGGCGTCACCATGAACGAGCTCGAGCCGCCGTTCAGTCACGAGCGCAGCATCGTGCTCGTGGACGCGACCTCCGCCGCCGGGGCGATCGACGTCGCGGCAGATGCTTTCGACGTCTACTACTTCGCGCCGCAGAAGGCGTTCGCGAGCGAAGGCGGGCTCTGGCTCGCGCTCTGCTCCCCCTCGGCACTCGACCGCATCGAGCGCATCGGCAGCACCAACCGGTGGCAACCACCGTCTCTGAGCCTTCCGATCGCGTTGGAGAACTCGCGGCTCGACCAGACCTACAACACGCCCGCGTTGACCACGCTGTTCCTCCTCGTCGACACCATCGAATGGATGCTTGGCAACGGAGGGCTCGCATGGTCCGTTGCGCGCTGCAAGCAGTCGGCCACCACCATGTACGGCTGGGCGGAAGCCAGCGAGTTCGCGACGCCCTTCGTGCACAAGCCGTCCGAGCGCAGCCCCGTGAACGCCACGATCGACTTCGACGGCGTGCAGGCTGATGACATCGCTGCGACCTTGCGCGCCAATGGCATCGTCGACGTGGAGTCGTACCGCAAGCTCGGTCGCAACCAGCTGCGCATCGCGATGTTCCCGGCGATCGAGCCCGACGACATCGAGGTCCTCACGCACGCGATCGACCACATCGTGGAGGCACTCACCGCGTGAGCACCACGCTGCCCGATGGGCTCGTGGCCATCGTGAAGCGTGACTGTCCGACGTGCCAGCTCGTCGTCCCGGTGCTCGGCCAGCTCGCCGAGGGTGAAGAGCCACTGACCGTGTTCACCCAGGACGATCCGACCTTCCCCGAGGAGCTCCATCCGGTGGACGACACGTCGCTCGAGGTGTCGCTCGCCCTCGATCTCGACACCGTCCCCACGGTGGTGCGGGTGACCGACGGACACGAGGTCGCCCGCATCGTCGGATGGAGCCGCGATGAGTGGGAGGCGTTCACCGGCCGGGCCGGGCTGGGTGACGGCCTGCCGCCGCACCGTCCCGGGTGCGGGTCGCTCACCCAGGATCCCGATTTCGCTGCGACACGCGCCGCGGCCGAAGGCGCGGCGCGCCTCAACTCCCGACGCATCGAGCTCGGCGAGCACGAGGACGAGATGGAGTCGATGTTCGAGCGAGGCTGGAGCGACGGTCTCCCGCTCGTGCCACCGACCCCGGCGCGCGTCGCCCGCATGCTCACTGGCACGACGCGCGACGCCGACGAGATCGTCGCCGAAGTGCCGCCCGACCTCGTCGGGTGCACCGTCGAGAAGATCGCGATCAACGCCGTGATGGCCGGGTGCCGGCCCGAGTACCTGCCCGTCGTGCTCGCGGCCGTCGAGGCGGCGTGCACGGAGGAGTTCAACATCCACGGCGTGCTTGCGACGACCATGCCGGTCGGACCGATCGTGATCGTGAACGGGCCAATCGCCCGGGCAATCGGCATGAACTCCGGCGGCAACGCGCTCGGTCAGGGCAACCGGGCCAACGCCACGATCGGGCGCGCCCTTCAGCTCGTGATCCGCAACGTGGGTGGCGGGCGCCCAGGCGAGGTCGATCGCGCCACGCACGGCAACCCGGGCAAGTACACGTTCTGCTTCGCGGAAGACGAGCAGGGATCGCCGTGGGAGCCGCTGCACGTGTTCCGCGGCTTCGAACCCGGTCAGTCGGCGGTCACCCTTTTCGCCGGCGAAGGACCACGCGTTGTCGTCGACCAGCTGTCGCGAGAAGCCGACTCACTCGTGCGCACGTACGCCGCGTGCCTACGGACCGTCGCGCACCCGAAGACCGTGGTCGCCATCGACGCGACCCTGGTGGTCGGCCCCGAGCACGCTCGAGTGCTTCGCGAGGCGGGGTGGAGCCGAGCACGGCTCCTCGAGGAGCTCGCCGCGCTCCTCCAGCTCAACGGGGCCGAGCTCATACGGGGTGCAGGCGGGATCGCCGAAGGTATGCCTGAGGCTTTTGCCGACACGGTGCTCCCGAAGTTCCGTGACGGCGGGCTGCTCGTGGTCCACGCTGGTGGTGGCGCGGGCCTGTTCTCGGAGATCATCGGAGGCTGGGCCGGCGGTGCGATCGGCAGCGAGCCCGTCACTCGGGAGGTGCGCACATGAGGCAAGCGACCGCGGCGCAGGTACCCTGCGCCGCGCGCCGGTCGCCGAGGTGGAGTTGAGCGGCCCGGCGCGGAAGGCGCCGAGAGCGGGGTGAGATGAGTCGGTTCGTGCTCGACCCCACCGGAGAGCTGGCGCCCGCGACGCGAGAGCGCACGCCTCGACCCACCTCGCTCGACGGCAAGACCGTCGGCCTCCTCGACATCAGCAAGGCTCGCGGCGACGTGTTCCTCGATCGCATCGAGGAACGCCTCGAAGAGCGCGGGCTGAAGGTGGAGCGCTTCCGCAAGCCGACGTTCACCAAGGTCGCGCCGATCGACCTGCGCCATGAGATCTCACAGAAGTGCGACGTGGTGATCGAGGCGCTCGCCGACTGAGGCTCGTGCACGTCGTGCAGTGTGCACGACATCGTGAACCTCGAAGGCTTGGGCATCCCGTCGGTGTTCGTCGCGTCGAGTGAGTTCATCGACGGCGCGGATGCGCAGGCGAAGTCCCTCGGCGCCGATCCGGCGCGAGTCTTCGTGCCCCACCCGATCCAGGACCGGACCGATGAGGAGATGCGGGCACTCGCCGACGCCGCGGTGGACGAGCTGCTCGGTCGTCTGATCGACTGAGCCCATGTTCCTACTGCACGAGGTTCACCGGGTCCGTGGCGCGCACGAAGTAGAGTTCGAAGCGGATTTCCGCGACGGCTGGCTCCCAGAGCTCGCCAAGGGTGACGGCGCGCGTCTTCTCTACTTCATGCATCTCGCCCACGGATCCGGTCGCGCGTACGTGGTCACCACGGTCACCGCGGTGCGCGACGGCGCGGCATGGGAGCGCCTGGCCGGTCGCGTACAGGACGGCGACCTACGCGCGCTCGCGCGCGACACCGACCAACACCGGCACCAGGTGCACGCCAAGTTCCTCCTGACCGTGCCGTGGGCACCACCCGTCGCCGATATCGACGAGGTGCCGACGACGCCTCAGGATCACGAGCTCACGTTGTTCATGGAGGACACCGCCTGGCCTCATGAGGGAATGCTCGACGACTACCTGGAGGCCGCGCGCACGCACTACGCGCCGAGCATCTCCGAAGGTCGCGGCCGAGGGATCCTCGAGCTGCTGTCGGTGTTCCAGACTGCGTGGGGAACCGGCCGACGGGCCGAGGTCATCCTCTGGCAGCACATCACCGACCACGACCGGTTGAAGAACCTGCTGCTCACCGAGGTGCCGCCTGAATACCGGGCCCCCGGCACGTGGATGCACGACGCGCTACGCGTCCGTGACGACTGGGAGAGCCGCCTGCTCCGCACGACCGCCTGGTCGCCGCTCGCTTGACGTGCGTCTCTCACCCCGGAATAGGCGGGTGAGGGACGCACCCAGGGCTTAGGTGGCGAGGAACCGGGCCGCGAACTTCTCGACGCGGGCGGCGCCTTGAGGCGGCCAGCCACCCACGAGGTAGCCAAAACCGGCGTCGCGCCACGCGTCGACGTTGGCTTGCATGGTGTCCCAATCGTCCTCGAGTGACAGCGACGCGGCGCGCAGGATCTCCGACGGGTCGCGCCCGGCCGCCTCGGCCATGGCGCTGAGACGCGCCGACTTCGGTCCGAGGTGCTCGACCGGTCCGAAGCAGTGCCACACGTCGGCGTAGCGCGCGGTGATGGGCATCGTGCGCTTCTCGCCAGACGCGCCGATCCAGATCGGGGGGTGTGGCTGCTGCACCGGTCGCGGGTGCAGCGTGGCGTCGCGCACCTGGAGATGCTTGCCCTCGAACGTGAACCCATTGGTCGTGAGCAAGCCGCGGATGATCTGCAACGCCTCTTCGAAGGCGTCGATGCGATCCTTGGTGCCCGGGAACGGGATCCCGAGCTCGTGGTGCTCCTTGTCGAACCACGCGGCACCGTACGCGAGCTCGTAGCGGCCGTTCGACGCGTGATCGATCGTGATCGCCTCCGCCGCGAAGATCGACGGATGGCGGTACGTCATGCCGCTCACCAACAGTCCGAGCCGAACCTGTGACGTGACCCCGGCCAGCGCGGCGAGCGTGGTGTTCCCCTCGAAGCACTCGCCGGGGCCGTCGCCGTACATGGGTTGGAAGTGGTCGAAACCCCACACCCCGTCGAAGCCGACGCGATCAGCGAGCTGTGCTCGCGAGACCACCTCGGCGAACGGCATGCGTTGCTGCGCGATGTCGAGCCCGAACCTCATCTCCCGCTCTCGTCGCTGACTAGTGGGGGACGGTGTTGCCGAGCTCGGGGTGTTCGCCGCTGAACAGCCCCCAGGCGCTCTCCCAGCCGGGCACGACCCAGGCGTGGACCATCCACGAGTCGGAGCCGTCGGTCTTCATGCCGCCGCGGCGTGCGCACTCGGCCGGCGTGGTCTCTTCGCTGCCGACCACGCCCTGCGGGCTCACGCACAGCCCGATGTGCTGGTGCCAGTGGTCGTTCGGCCCGGCGAAGCCCTCCGGCGGGTCGTTCTTGCTGGTGCGGGCCCAGTAGCTGAGTCCCACCATCCGACCGTCGAGGCCGCTCGTGTCATAGAGCAACATCTCCGGCTCGTTCACGTCGAACTCACCGTCCATGAGCGACGTCTTGATCCAGTGCGCGCCGATGCACGCGAGGTAGGGCGTGATACGGACGTAGCCAGCCTTCTTGGCATCCGCCGCGGTCGGGTACTTCTGCGCGGCCACCCGCGCCAATGCGAGCTGTCCACCGAGCACATCGCGCGTCGCGGCGTCGGTGATCGCTGCTTGAGACGACGGACCACGCTCGCCGTGTCCACCCGAAGCCTGACCTTCGGACACGGGTGGGCCGCTCTCCTCGCAGGGTGAAAGGCCGGTTGCCGACTCGATGCCCGCCGTGTGCGAGTGACCGGCGGCCTCGAGATCCTCCGGCGACACACCACCGCCGCCCACCGTCACGGCGTGGTCGTGGTCGGCCGCGACCGACGCGTCGCCATGCTGATGGGTCTCACCGGCGACCGCAGGAACAAGCGCCAGCGTGGAGAGGATGATGACTGCGGCACCGAGCGCACCCACCGTCGGCAGGGCGACCGCGGGCGACAAACGCCGGAGCGTTGCGCGCGACGAGAGGAGCGCACCGCAGCCCAACACCGTGAGGCCTTCGAACAGGGTCGCGAGCACGTCGGGGAACTCGGCGGGCTCGGCGGTCCACGGGTGGTCGCCGATCGGCACGCCGAACGTGCGCGACACCACCCACACAACGACGATCCCGAGGCTGACGACAGCCCCGGTACGGAGCAGCCAACGACTCGGGCGGAGCAGCACCCCGAGCCCGAAGGCCAGCTGGAACCAGGCGGCGAGCGCGAAGAACACGCCGTGGCCGGTGCTCTCGCCGAAGTGGTCGCCCATCACGGCAAAGTGGACGAAGGCGCCACCGAACGAGAGCGCCGCAAGCGCCCAACGCCACGAACCGTCGAGCTGGTTGAGGTCGTCGCGACGCGTCTGGCTAGCCATGTCCCTCCCGATCCCCCGCGAGGGGTGCAACCAGCATACGGCCGAACCGCCGTTTCACCTACTCGCGGGTCACCTGGAATCCGCTGGCGCGGAGGCGGCCGATCTGGAATACTTCGATGAACTAATTAGTTAGGCGAAATGATGACGCCAACCCCCGTGCTCCCCGACACCGGCCTCGCCGAGCAGCTCCGGCTCGCGATCACCCGCCTCGCCCGCCGCCTCCGCCAGCACGGCGACCCCGGAGATGCGTCACCGACGCAGCTCTCGGCGCTCGCGACGATCGAGCGGCGCGGGCCCATCACCCTCGGTGACCTCGCCGCGGCCGAACGGGTTCAGCCGCCGACGATCACCGCGGCCATCGACCGCCTCGAAGGTCGGGAGCTCGTGGGTCGCCGCCCGGATGAGGCCGACCGGCGCGTCGTGCGCGTCGAGATCACCGGCGCCGGGCGCAAGCTCCTTGCTCGCAACCGCTCCCGCAAGACGGCGTACCTCGCCAAGCGGCTCGACTCGCTGAGCGCCGCTGACCGCGCCACCCTCGCCGAGGCCACCGTCATCCTCGACCACCTCCTCGAGCCGGGGGGACCAGAGGCGAGCCTGCGCGGCGCAGGTACCCTGCGCCGCAGCGAGCCGTGGCCCGAGCGGCCCGGCCGGCAGGGCCGAGAGCGGGCAAGAGGATGACGCCGATCGAGCGCGCCGCGCGCCGCACCTTCCACTCGTTGCGCACGCGCAACTTCCGCCTGTACTTCATCGGTCAGGTGATCTCTGGAACCGGGTCGTGGATGCAGTTCGTCGCGCAGACGTGGCTGGTGTTCCGGCTCACGCACAGCGGCGTGGCCGTGGGTGTCACGATCGGTCTCCAGTTCGCGCCGATGCTCCTCGCAGGCGCCTGGGCCGGCGTCTTGGTGGACAGGCTCGACAAGCGCCGGCTTCTGATCGCGACGGCTGCGGCATCGGGACTGCTCGCGCTCGTCCTCGGCCTCGTTACCGTCGCCGGCGTCGTCGAGGTGTGGATGGTGTACGTGCTGGCGACAGGTCTCGGCGTCGTCACGGCGCTCGACAACCCCGGGCGACGCGCGTTCGTCCCGGAGATGGTCCCCGCGAAGGACGTGGCCAACGCGGTCGGGCTCAACAGCTCCGTCTTCACCGCCGCGCGCGTCATCGGACCGGCAATCGGCGGCTTGGTGATCGCCGGCGTGGGCGTGGGCTGGTGCTTCCTCCTCAACGCAGTGTCGTTCGTCGCGGTCATCTGGGCATTCGGCGCGATGCGCCCTGCGGAGCTGCACCCGTCACCGCCGCTCGCCAAAGGGCGCCGCCAATTCCAGGATGGGCTCCGCTACGCATGGCGCAATCGGCCCGTGCGGGTCGCGCTGCTGTTGACCGCGGTGATCGGCACGTTCACGTTCAACTATCAGGTCGTGCTCCCCCTGCTCGTGAAGCACGAGTTCGGGGGTGGCGCCGATACCTTCGGCACGCTGCTCGCGGTGCTCGGCGCGGGCTCGTTCGTCGGCGCGCTCGCGGTCGCGCACCACGGGCGGGCGAGCATACGCATCATGATCGCAACCACCATTGCGCTCGGGGTCGCGATGACCGCGGCCACGTTCGCTCCGACGCTCGGCACCGAGATCGCGGTGCTCCCGCTCGTGGGCCTCACGTCCATGCTGATGTTGGCGATGGCCACCGCCGTGTGCCAGGAGGAGACGGCGCCCGAGTACCGAGGCCGCGTGATGGCGCTGTTCGGCGTCGCCTTCTTGGGGAGCACCCCGATCGGCGGACCGATCGTCGGCTGGGTCTCCGAGTCCTTCGGACCGCGGGCTGGGCTCGGGATCGGCGCGGTCGCGGCACTGGCCGCCGGCGTGACCGCGTTCGTCGTGGCTCGCCGCGGCGACGAAGTGGCGCCGGTCGAGGCGTCGGAGGTCGCGCTGGCCGCCGACCCCGCGGTGGCGGTGTCATAGCGATCTAGGGTCACGGGGCATGGAGGCGACTGACCGCGGAGCCGTGGCCCAAGCGGCCCGGCGCGCAGCGCCGAGAGCGGGAGTGATGGAGCATCGACCACTGGGTTCCACCGGGATCTCGGTCGCGCCGCTGTGCCTCGGAGCGATGAACTTCGGCGATCCGACCGACGCCAACGAATC
Source organism: Acidimicrobiia bacterium (assembly GCA_040881685.1). NCBI lineage: Bacteria > Bacillati > Actinomycetota > Acidimicrobiia > Acidimicrobiia bacterium. The sequence continues at coordinate 59,003 of JBBECS010000039.1, forward strand.
CGCGCGCATGGTGGATCGGGCGATCGATGGCGGCATCAACATGATCGACGTCGCCGATGTCTACGCCGGCGGTGAGAGCGAGAAGATCCTCGGCGCTGCGCTCGCGGCGAACGGGAAGCGTGACGAGGTCGTCGTCGCCACGAAGGTCGGGATGCCCCGCGGGAAGGGTGACCCCGAGCAATGGCACCGGCGCGAGCACATCGTCGCGTCGTGCGAACACAGTCTCGCGAGCCTGCGTACCGACCACATCGACCTGTACCAGCTGCATCGTCCGACCTTCGCCGGCGTGCCCCAGGAAGAGACGCTCGCGGCCTTCGACGAGCTCGTGCAGTCGGGCAAGGTCCGCCATGTCGGATGCTCCACCCATCCGGCGTGGTTCCTGATGGAAGCCCTCGCCATCTCCGAGCGCGACGGTCTGGCGCGCTACGAGACCGAGCAGCCGCCGTACAACCTGCTCGATCGCCGCATCGAGAACGAGCTGCTGCCGCTGTGCCGCAAGTACGGGATCGGTGTTTTGCCGTGGTCCCCGCTCGGTGGTGGGATCCTGGCCGGCCGATACAACGACGGTGTGCCTGCCGACGCGCGTGCGAACCGCCGCCCACAGATCAAGGACCGCATCACCACGCGAGGCATCGACGTCGCGCGAGAGCTCGCAAAGCTCGCGGCGGAGCGTGGCCTCTCGGTCACGCAGCTCGCGTTGCTCTGGTGCAAGGACCAACCCGGCATCACGGCGCCCATCATCGGCCCCCGCACGCTGGAACAGCTCGACGATGCGCTCGGTGTGCTTCGGGAGACACTCGACGACGAGACACGAACTGCGTGTGACGCGCTGGTTCATCCAGGGAACGCGGTCGCCGACTTCCACAACACCTCGTTCTGGATGACCGCGACGGTCGAACCATGAGCGACGACCTCCCCACCGCCGTTCTCGGCGCGCGCTTCTCCGAAGCCGTGCGTTGGACGTCGATGCTGCACGCCGACCAGTGCCGCAAGGGCACCCGCATCGCGTATGCCTCGCACCTACTCGGTGTCGCGTCGCTCGTGCTCGAGGACGGCGGCACCGAAGAGGACGCCATCGCGGCGGTGCTGCACGACGCGGTCGAGGACCGCGGCGTGGTCGAGGCCGAGATCCGCGCGCGCTTCGGCGAGCACGTGGCGAGCGTGGTCGTGGCGTGCAGCGACGGTGTTGACGGGCCGCGCGACTCGAGCGACTGGAAGCTGCGCAAGGAGCGCTACCTGTCACACCTCGAGCACGACGAGCTGCCGGAGGGCACGCTTCGCGTTGCCGCCGCCGACAAGCTGCACAACGCGCGCTCGATCCTCTCCGATCTGCGCGACAGCGGCTCCGACATGTGGGCTCGCTTCAACGCACCCGGTGACGAGCAAGCCTGGTACTACCGCGAGCTCCTGCGGGTGCTCGAGCAGCGCCACCCAGACTCCGTGGTGACCCGCGAGCTCGGTCGCGTCGTCACCGAGCTCCTCACCGAGATCGAGCGTACTGACGCGTAGCCACGTGCCGGCACGCCCGTCCCCCTTAGTTGCCCGCGCCCCGTGTCGGAGGCTTCTCGAAGGTCACGTTCACGTCAGTGAAACCGAGGCGACTGAGAAAGGCTTCGAGCATGTTCGCCGTGTTCTGCTTCGCACGGTCGACGAGGTTGTTCTCGCGTGCCGCTTTCTCGATGCGGTTCTCAGCTTTGACATAGAGGGGACGGTCGTTGACCGGGTCTCCCTCGAACGCGTCACCGAGTCGATTGACGAGACCACGGCTTCGATCGGTGATCTCGCTCTGCTTGGGGTCGATCACGGCGTTCCCGAGCTCGGGAGACGACAGCGTGATCCGCACCGAGTTGTCGGCGTTCACCTGCACCGCGTCGGTGGCCAGCACCTTGAAGTCAACGCTGACGGGAACCGTTCCGACGGCTCGAAGTGTCGTGCTCTCACCGGCGATGAAGTCCGGCAGGATCGGGACGCCCTTCTTGATCGTGATGTCCTCTTGATACGTCCCTTCGATGGCGACGTACGACGACAGGTTCTTGATCTCCTTGAGCAACACCTTTGAGCTCGTCGTGGTGGTGCCTGAGCCAAAGATGCCTCCGAGATCGACCAACCCGGTGATCGCGCCGACCACGAGCAAGATCGCGAAAGCGATCGCGCCGAGACCCGCGGTGTGGAGCAAGCCGCCGAAGCTGCGTCCGCCGCCTCCGCCACCGCGCCGGCCTTCTTCGGTGACCAGGCGCACGGTGACCTGCGGATCGCGCGTCGCGGGACGCTCTTCGAGCAACGTAGTCATCATTCCTCCTGCGGCTGCAAGCGACTCTGAGTGTCGCGCACCCACGAGTCTGACCACGCATACTCGGAAAAGGTTTCGAGATTTCGATTCAGCGTACGGTGTGACTCGTAACGAGGGAGGCTCGTTTGAAGATCGACACGATCGCGATGGGTCGACCACTTCGCGACATACCGGGATTGGTGCGGGAGGTCGAAGACTGTGGCTTCACCGGCGTGTGGTTCACCGAGAGCGGTCGCACCGCATACACGGGATGCACGGCCGCCGCATTGACTGCACAGAATCTTGACATCGGGACCGCGATCGCCGTCGCGTTCCCGCGCAGCCCGATGGTCACGGCGCAGGTGGCATGGGAGCTGGCCGACACCACCGCGGGCCGCTTCGTGCTCGGGCTGGGAACGCAGGTCAAGGCGCACATCGAGCGCCGGTACTCCGCGCAGTTCGATCACCCGGGTTCACGCTTGCGCGAGTACGTCTTGGCGCTGCGAGCCATCTTTCGCGCGTTCCAGGGCGACGAGTCGCTCGACTTCCACGGCGACTTCTGGAACTTCGACCTCATGCCGCGAATGTGGAGTCCGGGACCGATCGAGCATCCCGACGTGCCGGTGTACATCGCAGCCGTGCGCCCCTGGTCGGCCCGTATGGCCGGCGAGGTGTGCGACGGCATCCATGTTCACCCGTTCCACTCGATGCGCTACCTCCAAGAGGTGGTACTCCCAGCGGTCCGCGAAGGCGCCGCGTCGGCCGGACGCGCCCCGGACAGCGTCGCGGTCGTGTGCCCGATCATGGCGATCCTCGGGGACACCGAGGAGGAGCGGATTCGGGCGCGCGACGAGACGCGCCTTCGCATCGCGTTCTACGGATCGACCCGTACGTACAGCGGCGTCTTCGATCTGCACGGCTGGGAGGGAACCGCTGATCGCCTGCACGAGCTCCAGCGTGCCGGTGATCTGAAGGGCATGGCCGAGACGATCACCGACGACATGCTCGAGGTGTACAGCCTCGAATCGACGTGGGACGGCCTGGCCGACGCACTCGTCGACAAGTACGGGGGCATTGCCGACCGCGTGGTGATGTATGACGCGTCAGCCAACTGGACCTTCGGCGCCGGATCACTCGAGCGTTGGCGCGAGGTCACCGCCGCGGTCACGAAGGCGACCACCTAGATCACACCAACGACTGCTCCTACTCATGGTCGCGCTCGCTCGGGCTCGGGATGCCGGAGCCCGCCCCTTTCAGGGGCCGCTCGGCTGCTCGTAGTATCCGGACCGCAGCCGCCCCTCCGGGGCGGCGGATCGACGCAGGAGGTGCGCAATGGGATTCGGACGAGCACTCGGCAGGCTGGCGACACTGGGCGCCGCGATCGGCGGGATCGTGTTCTTCTGGCGCAAGCGGCAGGAGAAGAAGGGCACGGCCACCTCGCCGACGGCGAGCGACACTCCCTAACCCTCAACGCTCCCCGCACGCCCGGCCGCCGGGCTTGATGCAGACGTGCGCGCGCGCTCGCGGCTGGGCGACAATCCGCTCCTACCGCGAGCAGGAGTGAGGATGGGATTCCCGCGAGGTGTCGGCGCCGTCGATCTGATGATCGGCTTTCCGATGCGCGATCACCACAAGGTCTACGAGTACCTGATGAAGGGCATCAAGGACGACGAGTCCGAGTCGATGGCGATGCCTGCGGGCTACATGTTCAAGGAGGTCCCGGAGGACGCCGACGAAGGCATCGACCCGATCGAGGTGACGATCGCCGAGATGGACAAGTGCGGCGTGGAGAAGGGCTTGGTCGGCTTGGGCAAGCAGTCGATCGAAGCCGCGAAGCGCTACCCCGGTCGGTTCCTGTTCTCGCTCGAGATCGATCCCAACGACACGATGGGATGCGTCCGCAAGATGCGCAAGGCGAAGGACGAGCACGACCTCACCGCAATCACGTTCTTCCCGTCAGGCTGCCTGCCGCAGGTGAACATCGACGACGCCAAGGTGTACCCGATCTACGCGACGTGCATCGACCTCGACATCCCGATCATCGCGAATGCGGGCATAGCGGGCCCGCGGTTCCCGTCGGAATGCCAGAACGTGATGCGCTTCGACCAGGTGTGCTTCGACTTCCCCGAGCTGCGCATCGTGATGCGCCACGGTGCGGAGCCGTGGGAGGACCTCGCGGTGAAGCTCATGCTCAAGTGGCCGGGGCTGTACTACATGACCTCGGCGTTTGCGCCCAAGTACTACCCGAAAACCGTCATCGACTACGCGAACACGCGCGGCTCCGACAAGGTGATGTATGCGGGGTACTACCCGATGGGTCTCTCGTTGGAGCGCATCTTCCAGGAGCTCCCGGACGTGCCACTCCGCGACCACGTGTGGCCCAAGTTCCTGCGCGAGAACGCGCTCGAAGTGTTCAAGATCGAAGGATGACTACGAAGCGCGGCGAGCGAAGCGAGCTCGCCCAGCGAACGAACGGCAGCGGGCCGGGTATCCCGGCCCGCAGAGAGTGAGCGAGATGGACAGGTACATCCTCATCTCCGCCGACACCCACGGCGGCGGGTCGATGGACCAGTACGCCGAGTATCTCGACCCGGAGTTTCGAGACGAGTTCGACGCGTGGCGCAATCGCTACAAGAACCCCTTCAAGGACCTGCACGGTCACCTGCGCACGCGTAACTGGGACAACGAACGTCGCTTCAGTGAGCTCGAGGAGGACGGCGTCGTCGGCGAGGTGATCTTTCCGAACACCGTCCCGCCGTTCTTCCCCACCGGCGCCATCGTCGCCCGTCCGCCGAACGCCGAGGAGTACCGACAGCGCTTGGCCGGCATCCGGGCGCACAACCGCTGGCTCGCCGACTTCTGCTCCGTGAAACCGGAGCGGCGCGCCGGGGTCGGCCAGATCTTCCTCAACGACGTCGACGAGGCGATCAAGGACGTGCAGTTCGCCAAGGAGCACGGTCTGCGCGGTGGCGTGCTGATGCCCGGCGTACCCGACGACACCGACGTGCTGCCGTTGTGGGACCCCTACTACGACCCGTTGTGGAGCGCATGCGAGGACATGGAGGTCCCGATCACGCACCACTCGGGCCAAGGATCACCCGACTACGGGAAGTACTCGGTCGCCTGGACCATGTGGATCTGCGAGACCCAGTTCTTCTCGCACCGGCCGCTGCACCACATGATCATGGGCGGCGTGTTCGAGCGGCACCCGAAGCTCGTGTTCGCAATGACCGAGCAGGGCTGCGCGTGGATTCCCGGCGTGCTGAAGATGCTCGACGGCTTCTACACACAGATGGCGTCGGGTCGCATGGGTGAGATCAAGTTCGACAGCGAGGGACAGCTGTCGATGAAGCCGAGCGAGTACTTCACGCGCAATTGCTACGTCGGCGTGAGCTTCCCGAACCCGGTGGAAGCCGCGGCGATGAAGGTGGTCGGGATCGACCGCTGCATGTGGGGCAGCGACTACCCACACCACGAGAGCACGTACCCCTACACCACCGAGGGTTTGCGCTTGGCCTTCTCCGACTGGGACCCGGGCGACGTCCGGCGCGTCGTCACCGAGAACCCCGCCAAGGTCTATGGCTTCGACGTCGACGCGCTCGCGCCGATCGCCGCGAAGGTCGGTCCAACGGTCGACGAGATCAAGGTGCCGCTCGACGAGGTGCCGGGTGACTCGGGCAGCCCCGCGTTCGGAACGATGGCATCGAGGTAACCACCGACTTTTCGGCACGTTCATCAACCTCTGAGGTTGTCCAGCGTGCCGAGAATCCCCGCGGTCAGTCGTCGAGGAGCTCGCGGGCGTGGCGGGCCCACCGTTTGCCGTCGACGAGCACGAGCACCGCGTCGCACGTCGCGAGGACCTTGTCAGCCAGGCGCACGTCGGCATCCACGAGGAGCTTGCGCTCGGTCCGCTCGCGCAGCCGCGCCCGGAATTCCACCGTTCGCTCCGTCGGCACGGGCGCCTTGTAGTCGACCGTGATACCGCCCGTGAAGCCCGGATGACCAACCATCCCGAGGACGAAGCCGACCAGGTCGTCGAACACCGCGGCGACCATCCCGCCGTGCACCCGGCCCGGCGCGCCCTCGAACGCGGCGCCGAACCACGCATCCGCAACCACCTCGTCACCCTCGCGTCGAGCCGTGAAGTCGACCGCCGTCGGGTTGGCAGGACCGGCCACGGCGCGGTCGTCCAGGGGATGCCGGCCCTTGGCCGTGGTGTCGATCACCGCACCCTCGCCGAACGTGGGCACGATGCGCTCACGGCGCGGCCAACCCTCCAGCTCGACCGCCGTGCCGGCAAGGAGCTCGCTGATCCGGCGCAACGTGGTGTCATCGGCTTCGTGCGCGCTGAGGGCGTGGGCGACCCTGCGCACCGCCGCAGCCGCAGCAAGTCGTGGATCCTCTCGTCCCCCTGACACTGCGGGGAGGATGCTCACTTCGGCACCGTCGGGCACGGATGCCGTGAGTCCGCCGAGGAGGCGCGCATCCTCGTCGCCGACGTACACGTGCACGTGACGGCGCAGCGCTCCTTGCTCGTCGAGCACACGGTCCACCACGCCAGGGCAGGCATCCGTCAACGATGCAAGGACCTGGGCCACCGTGGCGGCGGCGCCGGTCTCGACCGCGATCGTCGCTCGGCCATCGGTGAACTGACGGAGCGCGGCGGGGATTCGGACCGTGACGGCTCCCACGCGAGCGCGGTGCTCAGTTGAAGGCCGTGGCGCGAACGCAGAGCACCGCGGGCAGGAACTCGACCAAGAGCTCCCACGACTCACCCTCGTCGAACGAACCGAACACCTGGCCGGTACGAGTCCCGAAGTAAAGGCCTAGCGGGTCGGCACCGTCGTGGCAGAACGCGTCTCGCAGCACCGTGAGGTGTGCGCCGTCTTGCGGCAACCCGTTGCCGAGCGGCGCCCACGACGCGCCGGCGTCCTGCGTGCGCCATATCCGACACTTCGCGTCGGGCATGCAGCGGTAGTTGGCGTCGAGTGGGATCGCGTACGCCGTGGCGCCGACGCGGGGGTGCGTGACCATGGGAAAACCGAAGTCGGATGGCACGTCATTCGCGATGTCGTTCCACGTCACGGCGTGGTCGTCCGATCGGAACAACCCGCCGTGGTTCTGCAAGAAGAGCCGGTCAGGATCCTGGCCATCGCGCGAGACCTTGTGCACGCATTGCCCGAACTCCGGGAAGTTGGTGGGATCGTCTCCCGTCGGGATGCTCGCGTTGCGCGCCGTCCACGTCGTTCCACCATCGTCACTGCGGTATACACCGCCCGCGCTGATCGCGACCAGAAGACGCTGCGGATCGCGTGGGTCGACGAGGATCGTGTGCAGACCGAGACCGCCGAAGCCTGGCTGCCATTGCGCGCGGTGCGGGTGGTCCCAGAGGCTTCGCACCAGCGACCACGTCTCACCGCGGTCGTCGGAGCGGAACAGCGCGGCGGGCTCCACGCCGGCATAGATGACGTCGGGCTCGGCAGCCGTCGACGGCTGGAGCTGCCACACCTGCCCGAGCGATTCGCCGGTGTCGTCGGGGAACCGCAGAGGACGTGTTTCGGGGTCGGTCCAGGTGCGACCGGCGTCATCGCTGAGCCGCACCCCCGAGCCCCACCAGTCGCTCGTCGAGCCGGCGAGCATCCGGACCGGGTTGGAACGGGTGTCGAACGCCAGGGCGGGGACCCGCTCGCCCTTGAACAAGGGGCCCTCGACCTCACCGCCCCGTAGGAGAAAGGCGCCCTTGATCGTCCCGATCGCCACGCTGACGTCATCTCGCATGGGGCCGAACGTACCTGCTTTCGGGCCATCGCCCAGGCCCGGATTATCACTTTGTGTGGTCAAATGACCACTCTCCGCGCGATACTGGGGCCATGCAGGCCCCCAGCACCACCGGGCGGGCGCGCTGGGCGGCGCGGCCGCTGCTCACCTTCCTCGTGCGAGCGCTGGTGCTCGCGGTCCCGGTGGTCGCCGGCCTCGGTGCGGGCGCGCTGGCCAGCGAGCTGCTCCCAGAGGCACACGGCGCCGCTCGGATCGCCTGGTTGGTCGCGGTTCTCGGCGCGGCCACCGTGGCGACGCTGGGCGCCGACGTCTTGGCCCGCCGGCTCCTCCCCCTCACCGCGCTGCTGCGACTGACCCTCGCGTTCCCGGATCACGCACCGTCGCGCTTGCGGGTCGCACTGCGCGCCAGCAACGTCCGTTGCCTCCAGACGCGCGTCCAGTCTCCCGAGCACGCCGACCTGCCCGATGCCGAGCGCGCGGTCGATATCGTCGCGCTGGCCGCGGCGTTGAATTCGCACGACCGCCGCACACGCGGGCATTCCGAGCGCGTGCAGGCGCTGACGCGACTGGTGGCCGAGGAGCTGCACCTCGACGCGGACGAACGTGACCGCCTTGGCTGGGCCGCGTTCCTTCACGACATCGGCAAGCTCGAAGTGCCCAGGGCGATCCTGAACAAGTCGGGCCCACTTGACGACGACGAGTGGGCAGTGCTGAAACGTCACCCGGCTGAAGGCGCGCGTCTGATCGCCCCGCTTGGCGCATGGCTCGGGGATGCCGCGCACGCGATCGACGAGCACCACGAGCATTTCGACGGGACCGGCTATCCACGCGGTCTCGCAGGCGACGAGATCTCACGCGCGGGGCGCATCGTCGCGGTCACCGATGCGTTCGAGACGATCACCGCGGCGCGTTCGTACAAGCGGCCGGCCTCGCCCGCCGAGGGACGCGCCGAGCTGACGCGCTGCGCGGGCACCCACTTCGACCCGCACGTGGTGCGGGCGTTCCTCGACGTGTCCCTCGGGCGCCTGCGCTGGGTGCTCGGGTTCGGCTCTTGGTTCGCGCTCGTGCCGGTCCTCGGTGCGACCCGGG
>JBBECS010000039.1:68238-78033 GCA_040881685.1 Acidimicrobiia bacterium
GTGCTCGGGTTCGGCTCTTGGTTCGCGCTCGTGCCGGTCCTCGGTGCGACCCGGGTCCGTGCCGCCGCATTGCGGCTGCGCAGCCTGCCGCGATGGTCGCGATCGCCGACCTGATTCCCGATGCCGCCGAGCTGCCGGTGCCGGTGCCGGTCGATTTGACCGACGATGCGCTGGTGGAGCTGCATGCGCACGCAGCCGGACTCGAGGTGACCGCCGAGGTCTTGGGCGGCGTAGCGATCGAGCAAGACGCCGATCCGGGCACCACGCTGGACGTCGACCTGCCGTTTCTCGCGTAGACAACACCCCGCCGAGTTAAGACGCTTCGGCCCGCAGCCCGCCCATCGCCGAGCCCGGCTCGAAGCGCTCGGCGACGATCCCGTCGCGAATTACGAGGAACTCTCCCGCGGCGAGGCTGCGCCACCCCGACTCCTTGGTGAGCGGCACGCTCGCCACGATGACCGCGTGCTCCTCGGGCAGGTCCCCGAGCCGCAATGAGAGCCGGTAATCGTCGTCGGCCATGCCGATCTCGCCGAGGTCCTCGGCGCGCTTCTCCATCACGTGCAACGTCTTGTGGCCATCGTGATAGGCGAACAACGACCTTCCGTCCGAGAGGAGGAAGTTCACGCGGCTGTCGAGCCCCGAGAGCTCGCGACCGGTCGCGAGGACCTCGGCCGCGATCGCGTCGTCGGACGCACCGAGGCCGAGTCGCTCGATGCGGGTGAGGAGATGATGGAAGGACGTTTCCGAGTCGGTGTCACCCGCCTGCTCGTAGCGTCCGGTGTCGAGACGCGAGAGCTCCTGCACCGTGCCGTTGTGCGCGAACACCCACTCGCGCCCGAGCGCCTCGGCCTGGAAAGGGTGCGTGTTCTCGAGCGTGGGCTCCCCGATCGTCGCCGCGCGCACGTGGACGATGAACACCTCGCTCGCCGGGTGCTCCTTGGCGAGCTGGGCCGCGGTCTCGCTCTCGTCGGCGGGCAACGGTTCTTTGAGCACCGTCGGGTGACCGTCCTGCCACCACGCGATGCCCCACCCTTCGCGGTTTTGCTCCGCGCGGGGACGAAACTCCTTGAAGTAGACACCGAGATGCGCCGCGGGCGAGACCGACACTCCTAACAGCTCACACATGCGCTCTCGTCACCCCTCGGGGAGTGGACGCTCGGCGAGCGATTCGGCGGCTTCGGCGTTGAGCACCGAGATCGCTCGTTCGTACAGCTCACGCGCCTCTTCCGGCGTGTTGCCGACCGCGGTCATGCCGAAGTGTCCTGACTCGGTGAGCGCCGCCATCATGTGCAGGACGATGCCGGTCTGCCGCGACTGGTCGAAGTGCAGGCGGTGCCGCACCACGATGTCGAACAGGTCGTCGGGGGTGAGCCCGCGGTAGGTCGGCGATTCCACGTGATCGCTCGCGATGAAGAACTTCTGCTGACCCGACGGCGCCGTGAACATTGCCGTCTCGGCGTTGTAGGTGCCGTCGGTGAGGAACTGCAGGGTGAGGAACGGATGGGTCGTCCCGCCCTTGCGCAGGTTGATCTCGATCGCGTACGTGTCCCATTCCCCCGCGTCGTTGCGAACCGTCACGAAGTCCAGGGCAAAGCGCCCGATGACGCCTTCCTTCGCGAGCCGCTGCCCGATCTTGGCCGCTTCGCGGGTGATCGTGGGTGCGTATTCGGTGTTCGCAGGGAACACGCACCCCAGGTAGGACTGCCCGCTCTTCCCGCCGAGCAGCTGATCGTGTGTGGACAGGAGCTCCACATCTCCGAGCGGCGTCACACGCAGCTGCACGCTCGGGCTCTTGAAGTCCTTGCCCTGGATGCGCTCTTCGATCACGCCACCGCGCTCTTCGAGCTTGGACGTGTAACCGCCGTAGGTGGCGTCGGGGAGCTCGAACTCCATCGCCTCGACGGCCGCGCGAATCGCGTCGCGCTCGCCGTCCGCCCCAGGATCCGGAACCCCGGCGAGGTCGACGAGCGCGTTGCCCTCCCCGGACACGCCCTCGTTCAGCTTCACGAGCATCTGGGCGATCGAGGGCTTCTTGGCCCGGACGCCAACGATCGCGTCGATCACCTCGTCGACGCTCGAGAGGCTCTCGATCCCGAGCGGGTACGGCACTCCCTCCTCTTCGAACAGACGCCGGCACCCACTCTTCGTGCCGAGCGGGAAATGACGCGGGTCTGCGCCGTACATCGGGATGCCGAGGCGCACCGCGAGGTCGCGCTCGAGCTCGGTCGTGTTGTAAGGAACGAGGTGCGCGCGACTCTTGTCGGGGATCAACGCGCGGATCCGCTCCATCAAGCGTGGCCGTTCGAGCAGCTTGACCGACAGTGGCGCGGGCCCTCCGTCGAGCACCGGCACGGTGAACAAGCGAGGCCGAGCGTGGCTCGGGATCACGCCGGGCAGCAGGTCGAGGTAGTAGTCGATGACGCTCGGCAAGATGGGCTGCGACGTCACGTAGATCAAGCGAGCGCGCGGCTGCCGCAGCAACAAGAGGAGGAAGAGGTAGCGCTCCTCGTAGGGCTGCATGGAGATCGTGCTGCCCTCTTGGGTGTCGAGGCTGATCGACGGGACCACGACGATCGTCTGCTCGTCTTGGTTCATGGCCTGGATCGACTGCCAGAGCGGGACGAGCTTCTCCTGGAGGAGCTCGAAGCGCTGCTGGGCGTGCGGCGGTGAGCCGGGTACGGCCGCTTCGGTCTCCACACCCGCTCCTTCGCTTCCGGTGAACCGCCCTTGCCCGCGCTGGGTCAGCGTACCGAGCGACGAGGCACGGACGCGCCGGGCGCGAGACGGTCGGCGAATCGGGTGAGGATTGGTCCGGTCACGGCCAGCAGCAGGACGTACGCACCCGCGAGCGGAACGAGATCGGGTTCGACGCCCGCGGTAAGTGCAAGCCCCGCGATCACGATGGAGAACTCGCCCCGCGCGACGAGGACCGTGCCCGCTCGCATCCGGCCCCGCGGTCCGGCGCCGACGCGCCCAGCCGCGTACCAGCCCGTCGCGATCTTCGTGACCGCGGTGACTACGGCTAGGGCGAGCGCGGGCAGGATCACATCCGGCAGCGTCGCCGGATCGATGCTGAACCCGAACAGGACGAAGAACACGGCGGCGAACAGATCGCGCAATGGCGCGACCAGCGTGGTGACGCGCTCTTGGAGCGGGCCCGACAGTGCGATGCCGACGAGGAAGGCTCCGACCGCGGCCGACACGTCCAGCTGTTGAGCGACACCCGCGACCAGCAGCGTCGTCCCGATGAGGCCGAGCAGCAAAGCCTCGTCGGTGCGGGCATGGAGCACGCGCGTGATCTGTGGCCCGAATCGCATCGCCGCGACGAGCACCAAGGCCGCGACGCTCAGCGCGAGCACCACGGACACCACACCCTCGCCGAACGGCCGCCCCGCGAGCATCACGCCCACGATCGGCAGGTACGCCGCCATCGCGAGGTCCTCGATCACGAGCAGGGTCAGCACGCTCGGCGTCTCTCGGTTCCCAAGCCGACCAAGGTCGGCCAGCACTTTGGCGATCACACCTGACGACGAGATGTACGTCACGCCGCCGAGCAGAACGGCGGCCTCCGCGCTCCATCCGAGTGCCAGCCCGGCCAGCGCGCCCGGCGTTGCGTTGAGCGCGATGTCGAGCACGCCGGCGCGCCGGCCGGTCTTCACGCCGTCGGCGAGCTCGGCGGCGGAGTACTCGAGACCGAGCGTCAGGAGGAGGAGCACGACGCCGATCTCCGCGGCGAGCTGGAGGAAGTCGGCCGAGAGGTCGGGGGCGGCAAGGCCGCCCTCACCGAACACGACCCCCGCGAGTAGATAGGCCGGAATTGGGCTGACGCCCACACGATCCGAAAGCCGCGCGAGCACCGCGAGGCCGATCGCGATCGTCCCCAGCTCCACGAAGGCCAGTGCGACGTCGTCGGACGCCGCCCCGAGCAGCACTGCCGGCTAGCCCTTGCGCACGCGCGCGGTGAACGCCTCGAGGCCCTCGGGTGCGCCGACCGCGACCGCCACGGCCCCGGCCGCGAGCACTTCGTCGGCACCGGGCGCGGCGATCGGCTCACCTTCACCGATGATCGCGACCACCGAGACGCCCGTCGTGGTGTGGACAGCCGCTTCCTTCAGCGTGTTCCCGGCCCACTCGCTACCAGCCTCGATGCGGATCCAGTCGATCGCGAGACCTGCAAGATCCTGTTGCATCGCGGTGAGCTCCGACGCAACGCGTGACGCGCCGAGCAGTTCGGTGAGCGTGCGTGCGTCGTCGGCGTCGAGCTCGAGCGAGAACAGACATGCTTCCGGATCTTCGGCGGAGTACACGAGCAAGTCGCGCCGGCCCGTGCGGTGCACGAGCACGCCGACCCGCGCTCCCGATGCGATCTCGAAGTCGTACCTGACCCCGATGCCGGGGAGCTTGGTCTCGGTGACTTCCGACATGTGCCGAGCGTATGCGCGGGGAACGCTCGCTTTCCTCGGCAATGGAGGGCGATCATGGCCCCATGGGCGTCCCTCGCATGCCTGCGCCCACCGGGGCCCCACTGACCGAGGTCGTCGCCCAGTGGGGACGCATCGGCTGCATTGGCTTCGGCGGACCACCTGCACACATCTCCCTTCTGCGCGAGCTGTGCGTCGAGCGCAAGCGATGGATGCGGGAGCGGGATTTCGAAGACGCGGTTGCGGCGTGCAACCTCCTTCCTGGGCCGGCATCCACGCAACTCGCGATCTTCTGTGCGTGGCGCGTCGCAGGACCGGTCGGGGCCGTCGTCGGCGGGGCGGCCTTCATCGTCCCCGGGCTCGTCTTCATCATCGGACTCGCGATCGTGTTCCTCGCGGGGTCGCCACCGAACTGGGTGCAGGGTGCCGGGGCGGGCGCCGGTGCAGCGGTGGCCGCCGTCGCGGTGCACACCGGCGCGAGCCTCGCCTCGGCCAGCTGGGCTCGTTCCCCCTCGCACTGGCGATGGATCGCCTACGCCGCTCTTGGCGGCGCGGCCGCCGCGACCGCGGGACCGTGGCTCGTGCTGGTGCTCCTCGGTTGCGGCGCGATCGAGTCGGGACTTCGGCAACCGCGCCACGACGGGGAAATGGGCATGCACCTCGGTCCCGTCCTCGTCGCCGCGGCCACGGCGACCGGTGGCCTGCTCGCGCTCGCATGGGTCGCCATCAAGGTGGGAGCGCTCTCGTACGGCGGCGGCTTCGTGATCATCCCGCTCATGCAATCCGACGCGGTCCACACCTACCACTGGATGACCGACGCGCAGTTCCTCGATGCCGTCGCGCTCGGCCAGGTCACCCCGGGTCCCGTCGTCCAGACGGTCGCGGCCGTGGGCTACGCGGCCGCCGGGATCGGCGGCGCGCTCCTCGCCGCGTTCGTCGCCTTCTCTCCTTCGTTCGCGTTCGTGCTCGTCGGCGCCAAACGGTTCGACCGCATCCGCCAGGACCCGCGCGTCCGTGCCTTCCTCGACGGGTCCGGTCCCGCGTCGGTCGGCGCGATCATCGGTACCGCGATCCCGCTCGCGCTCGCGCTCGACGAAGCGTGGCAGCTCGGCGTTCTGGGCGCCGCGGCGGTCGCGCTGCTCGTGCTGCGCCGGGGCGTCGTGCTCACGCTGCTGCTGGCAGCCGCGGCCGGGATCATCGCGAGCCAGGTGGGCGCGGCGATCCCCTAGCTGTCCGCGATCTCAGTTGGTGGGAGGCTTCACGACGACCTCGCCCACCATCCCGTACGAGAAGTGGCGCGGAAGGTGGCACGCGAAGACGACGACGCCCTGCGTGTGGAAGGTGTACGTGGTGGCCGCCGTCTCACCCGGAGCCACCGACACTTCTCCTGGCACCGCGCCATGCACGCCGTGCGTCCCCGCTTCATGGATCGCGTGCACCTCTTCGCCACCCACGATGAACTCGTGGCCGATCGGGTCGTGGTTGACGACCTCGAACGTGACGGTCGTGTGCTGACGCACGACCACGCGGGCCGGCGACGGGCGGCCTGGACGGCCGTCGCCGGAGGAGACGTCGCTTGCGGCGTTGACCAACGGTGGCAGTTTGAAACGGCTGTGCTCGACGTGCAGCGTGACCGTGACCGGTCCGGGACCAAGCACGCCGCGAGTGGCCGCGGTGCCGTCGCCCGATGCGAACGCGTAGCCCGCTACTGCGACGCTTGCGGCCATCCAGGTGGCGGCGAGGATCGCGCTCCACCGTGTGCCGCGCCTCACGAGGCGGCTCGCCCGGTGGCGCGACGCCGCGCACAACGACCAGTGAGCAGGAACGCGCCCACCCCACCGACCAGCACCGCGATCCCGACTGCGATCGGCCACGACGCCGCGTGGTCCGTGAGCTCCCTGATCCCGGCGGGGCTGATCCCGGCGGCTACCGCCGACGGATCCTTGTCGTGGGTCGAGATCGCGAGGTCGTAGTCGAGCTCCCCAGCCGGCGCGTCGAGCGACAGGTACGAGAGCCACATCTCTGACGGCACCCACTCCATGCCCTTGTCGGACCGCAGGTCCGAGAGGAGGAACTCAGATGCGGGCTCGCTGCGCTGGAGCGTGAGGCCGTCGCCGCCGGCGAGCAGCTGTGGCTCGTCTGGCGTGAGGAGGAACACGTCGGCTTGGACGACCTGGTCCCCGTCGAGACCGAGACCGAGGATCCGCAACGGGACCCATGGCTCGTCGGTCGGGATGGTGAGCATGATCGGCGTGCCGTCACCGCTCTGCTGGCCGAGCTCGGACGCACGCGACGCGTCGAAACGCGCGGCCATGAAGATCGGGCTCCGCTGGGCATAGAAGTCGAGCACTTCGGGCGCGTCGGGGGTCAGGAGGAACCCGTGCTCGATGGCCCACTCGCCGACGGCGTCGCCGCCACCGCGCAGGATCGTGATGTCGAGCGCATCGATCTGCGTCTCGAGCAGGACCTCGGCGTCCTTGGGTGCCGCGAGGCTCTCCGCGCTCCCCGCGGCGAACCGCACCGGCGGCGCGACCTCCTGCTGCAGCCGCTGGAGCGTCCAGTCACCGCCGCGCCCCACGTCGGTGGGCACGCCGGGCAGCGGGACGATGGAGCCGACTTCTTCGCCCTCGCCCGTGAACTCGAAGCTGGTCACGTAGCGCTCCACGCCGTCGTGATAGGCGGCGAGCGTGGTCGTGCGCACGAGCTCGATGCTCCCGTTCTCACCCACGAGCCCTCCGCACGCGCCCGCCGGGACGGCGAGGACCGCGAGTGACGTGGCAACGAGTCCGAGCAGGCGCAGCGGTCGAGCTGTCATGTCGAGACCCCCGAAGTCGGTGGCGGTCCGCACAGCGGTTCGGTGCGGTACCGACTTCGACGGTCACGGCCGCGGCCGGGTTCCCGCCTTTTCTGTCTACGCGCTGGTGCGGGCCGCGCAGGTCCAGCCGAGGTCGTACAGACCGACGTCGATGTCGGTGAAGCCTGCCGTGGCCAGGCGCACCGCCAGGTCGTCGGGGTTGATGGGGTTGTACGTGTCACCGGCGTGGAACTCGTCGTACTCGTCGCGCGGCGTGCTGTCGGCCGCCACCAGCACCCCGCCGGCGCGCAGCACGCGCGCAAGCTCGCGGAAGATGCTGTCTTGCAGGTCGCTGGTCGGCACGTGGTGCAGCATGTTGAGCGATACCGCGCTGGTGAACCGATCGTCGGGGAAGTCGAGCGCGGTCGCGTCGCCCTCCACGACGTCGACGTTGGTCCCGGCGAGGCGCTGTTGGAGCGAGCCAGCGAGGTCGGGGTCGATCTCGACTGCGGTGAGCCGCTTCGCCCCGTTGCGCAGCACGTCGGTCACGAACCCGAACCCAGGACCGACCTCGAGGACGTCGTCACCGAGGTCGAGGTCGCGGATCGCCGCCGGGAGCACGATCTCCTCGATCATCTGACGCCACTCCGGGCTCGAGCAGAAGTCGAGATGCGCTGCGTTCACGCCGTCGAGTCTATGAAGCCGGCCGAAGGGGGAGCCGGGGGGACAGATCCTCCCGAGATCGCGCCCGCCGATGCACGTTGCAGGGGCCATGAAGCCGCTGTTTCGACGCGACGGCACGCTGATCATCTCTCCGCCAGTGCACGTGCGCTGAAGGAGGTCCTAGCGTCTCGGGCGTGTTCGAGCGTCGCGCATGAGCAGTTCGCACCGGCCGGGGCCGCCCGGGCATGACGGAGACACACTCCGTGTCGACGTGGTGGTCGTGGGCGCCGGGATGGCGGGCCTGTACGCCCTGTACCACTTGCGCGAGCTCGGGTTCTCGGTGGTCCTCCTCGAGGCTGGCGGCGGTGTCGGGGGAACGTGGTACTGGAACCGGTATCCGGGTGCGCGCTGTGACGTGCCCAGTCTCGAGTACTCCTACGGCTTCTCCGAGGAGCTCCAGCAGGAGTGGGAGTGGTCGGAGGTCTTCCCCGCGCAGGACGAGCTCGAGCGCTACTTCAATCACGTCGCCGACCGGTTCGACCTGCGCCGCGACATCCGTCTCAACACCCGCGTCGCGGCGGCGACGTTCGACGAGGACGATTCGACGTGGTCCGTCGAGACGGAGCACGGCGACCGGATCACGGCACGGTTCTGCATCATGGCGACGGGTCCGCTGTCGATGCCGAACGTCCCCGAAGTAACGGGCCGCGATGCGTTCCGAGGTCGGGTGCTCCAGACGAGTCGATGGCCCGAGGGAGAGCTCGACCTCGCCGGCAAGCGTGTTGGCCTCATCGGAACAGGCTCGTCAGGTGTGCAGACGACTCCCGAGCTCGCTGCGATGGCAGGACACCTCCATGTGTTCCAACGCACCCCCACGTTCACGTGGCCGTCGCGCAACGGGCCGATGGACCCCGAGGTGCAGCAGGCCTGGAAGCGGGACTACGCCGCGGTGCGCCGGCAGCAGCGCGAGTCGTACGGCGGTGTGACCGGATCGACCGGGGCGATCATCATCCAGGCGCCTGGCGAGAAGCCGATCCTCGAGTCGACCGAGGCCGAGCGGTTGGCCATGCTCGACGAGCTCGGTTTTAACGCCTCGCGGGCGTGGAGCGACGTGGCGATCAATCCGGAGGCGAACGAGCTCGGTGCCGAGCTCTACCGAGAGATGGTGCGCCGCACGGTGAACGATCCGGAGCTCGCGGAAGCGCTGTCGCCGAGGGGCTTCCCGATCGGGTGCAAGCGTCCGGTCATCGATTCGAACTACCACGCGACCTTCAACCGCGACAACGTGACCCTCGTCGATCTCCGGCGAGGCGGCATCCAGAGGATCACCGAGACAGGGATCCAGACCACGGAGCGTCACTACGAGCTCGACGTCATCGTGTTCGCCACCGGCTTCGACGCGCTGACCGGCTCGCTCGCGCGCATCGACATTCGCGGCCGAGGCGGTCTCTCGTTGCGCGATGCGTGGGCTGAGGGCCCGCGCACATATCTCGGGCTTCAGATGGTCGGCTTCCCGAACCTTTTCACGGTGTCAGGGCCGGGGAGTCCGTCGGTGCTCGTCAACATGGTGGTGGCCAGTGAGCAGCACGTCGAGTGGATCGGCGCGTGTCTCGCACATCTGCGCGAGCACGGCTTCAGCACCATCGAACCAACGCCCGAGGCGCAGGCCGCGTGGGGCGAGCACGTGAACAAGATCGCGCAGGGAACGATGTACACCGCGTCGACCTGCAACTCCTGGTACCTCGGTGCCAACATCCCCGGCAAGCCACGCGTGTTCCTCCCGTACGTGGCCGGGCTGCCGTCGTACATCGAGGCGGTCGACGGGATCGCAGCCCGCAGCTACGAAGGATTCGAGATGAGCAGTGGAGGTGATGGGACATGAACCCCACGACTTCTACGTTGCGAAGGTCGTTGACG
>JBBECS010000040.1:0-48953 GCA_040881685.1 Acidimicrobiia bacterium
GAGCTTGACCGGAACTGCGGCCGCGCCGGTCACGGTGAGCCGCAACGACGAGAGATCATGCGACGCGCGATCCGGGTAGTCGAGGATGCCTTGGAGCAACGTCGGTGGTCCGGGAAGCACGCTGATGCGCTCGCTCGCCACCATGTCGAGCACATTGGCCACCTCGAACACTTTGAAAGGCACGATCGTGGCCCCGCGCAGGATGCACGACATCCACCCGGCCTTGTACCCGAACGTGTGGAAGAACGGGTTCACGATCAAATAGCGGTCGCCCTCGCGCAGCCCGATCACATCGGTCCATGCCTCGTAGACGCGCAGCGACTGCCCATGCGTGACCATCACGCCTTTCGGGTGGCCGGTCGTACCCGACGTGAAGATGATGTCGGAGAGGTCGTCGCTGGTGATCGACTGGATCCGCGCCCGCGCGTCGGCCTCGGGGACGGCGTCGCCTGCCGCCAGGTACTCCAGCGTGGGGGTCGCACCGTCGGGCGCGTCGCCGCGGAGAACGATCGTGCGCTCGAGCGCAGGGAGGTCCTCGCCAGACTCACGGAGCATGGCCACGTAGTCGGTGTCGAGGAAGTCGGTGACGGTGAACAGCAGCCGGGCGCGCGACTTCCCGAGCACGTAGGCCGCTTCTGACCCCTTGAACCTCGTGTTGATCGGGACCAGCACCCCTCCCGCACCGAGGACGCCGAGCGCGGCGCCGATCCACTGGTGGATGTTCGGCGCCCAGATCGCGGCGCGATCACCTGGTTGGAGCCCGGCGGCCATCGCAGCGCGCGTCGACCGGATCATGAATGCGGCAAGGTCTTCGAACGACTGGCGCACGGCGCCGTCCTCGTCGACGAGCGCCTCACTTGCCCCGAAGTCGCTCGCGCGAGCGAGCACGAGGCCGGGGATGCTCGTCCACCGCTCGTCCGCTCGCACGATCCGAGGCTATAGATTCCGCGCCGTGCCGCTCGATCCTGCTGCCAAAGCGATCATCGAGATGATGGATGACAGCTACCCGCGCATCGGCGGCGACAACTCCGATCCGGCCGCACTACGTGCGCAGCTCAAGGCGCTCCCCCGCCTTCCGATCGTTGACGAATGCGCGTCCGTCGAGGACCGCACCATCCCCGGACCCGCTGGCGAGATCCCGGTGCGCATCTACCGACCTCTCGATGCGCCCGACGAGCCGATCCCGGGCTTCACGTACTTCCACGGCGGAGGCTGGGTGATCTGCGACCTCGACTCCCACGACGGTGCGTGCCGCCGCCTCGCGAACGCCGTCGGCGCCGTCGTGGTGTCGGTGGACTATCGGCTCGCACCGGAGCATCCCTGGCCAGCGGCGAGCGACGACGCGTATGCCGCGACCGTCTGGACCGCGGAGCACGCCGAGGAACTCGGCATCGACCCGGCGCGTCTCGCGGTTGGCGGCGACAGCGCCGGCGGCAACCTCACGGCCGTGGTCGCGCAGATAGCACGTGACCGAGGCGCGCCACCGCTCGCGTTCCAGCTCTTGATCTATCCGGTCATCGACTCGACCGCGACGCGCAATGAGCGTCCGTCGAGGATCGACAACGCCGTGGGCTACTTCCTGACCACCGAGATCATGGATTGGTACCGCGAGCAGTACCTCGCCGACGGTGCGACGGGTGACGAACCCTACGTGTCGCCCCACTGCGCCGACTCGCTGGCAGGACTTCCGCCGGCATGCGTCGTCACGGGCGAGATGGACATCCTTCGCGACGAGGGTGACCACTACGCCGCGGCACTCGATGCGGCGGGCGTGCCCGTCACACACCACCGCGCCGATGGGATGTTCCACGGCTTCTTCAACATGGACGCCGCGCTCGACGGCGCCAAGGATGCGCAGCGCGTCGCCTATGGCGCGGCGCGCGCCGCGCTGGGCGTGACTGCCTGATGGCCACGATCGTCCCCGAGGGGAAGCTCGTCTACGGCATGCAGCTCCAGGTGCAGGCCAAGTCCAAGACCTTCGTCGAGGATTGGGAGGCCGACGCGGGCGCCTCCGAGCTCGCGGCCATCGTGAAGAAGGCCGACGAGACCGGCTTCTTCTACGTGGCCGTGTGCGACCACCTCGCCGTCACCAAGCCACTCGACGCACACATGCAGACCACGTGGTACGAGACGATCGCGACGCTCGGGTGGATCGCCGCGCTCACGAAGAACGTGCGCGTGATGTCGCACGTGTATGTGTTGAGCTACCGCCACCCGCTCCAGACGGCCAAGGCGTTCATGACGCTCGACGAGCTGTCGGGTGGTCGGGCGATCCTCGGCGTCGGTGCCGGCCACCTCGAGGGTGAGTTCGACTTGCTCAGGGTCGACTTCGCCGCACGCGGCAAAGTCACCGACGCGGCGATCGACGTCGTGCGCGCCGCGTTCACCGACGAGTACCCCGACATCGAGACGCCGTACTGGGGCCACCTCGGCGACGCGGGAATGGCGCCCCGGCCGAGACAGCAACCGCTCCCGATCTGGGTCGGCGGATCAGCCAAGCCGTCATTGCGGCGCGCCGCGGAGCGGGGAGACGGCTGGCTGCCGCAGGGCACCCCGCGTGCGGACATGCCGGGGCAGATCGGCTTCGTGCTCGAGCACCGCAAGCAGACCCTGGGTGACGACCCGATCGATCTCGGGACGATCACCGAGTTCCTCTACGTCGGGGAGCCGGGTTGGGACGTGGGCGAGGGCACGCTGTCGGGGTCGCACGACATGATCGCCGAGCGCCTCAACGAGTTCGGCGCGATGGGCGTGAGCCACCTCCAGGTCCGGTTCCGGAACCGGTCGCTCCAAGAGCTGCTTGACCAGATGGACGCCTTCCACGCCGAGGTGGCTCCGCACTTGCACCGCTAGCCGCCCGCCACCACCATTCTCGAAAGCAACGCACGGCACGGACGAGGGGGTACCTGCCATGGCGGAACACGGGTTGGTCGTCGACGGCGACGGTCACGTCATGGAGCCGGAGGATCTCTGGACCGAGCGCATGGACGCGAAGCGCTGGGGCGACTGGATCCCGCGCAAGGTCGTCGAGGACGAGGTCTACGAGACCGTGTACACGGGCGGCGTCGTGCGCGGCGGTGGACGCGAGCTCCAAGACCAGATGGCGGCGGCGGTTGGGATGACCGCCAAGGAGTTCTTCGACCTGCTCCAGAGCCTGCGTGTCCCCGGTGGGTACGACCCGCACGCGCGCATCGCCGACATGGACTCCGAAGGCATCGACGCGGCGGTCCTGTACCCGTCGCAGGCCATGTTCTTCGGTCCGGTCGACCCGATCCCCGCGCTGCATGACAACGAGTTCGTCACCGACTGCATCCGCGCGTACAACGACTGGATCGCGGAGTACTGCTCGGCGTATCCAACTCGGCTGTTCGGGATGGCCGGCGTTCCGCTCCAAGACATCGACCGCGCCATCGCGGAAGCGCAGCGCGCGGTCGGCGAGCTCGGCCTGCGCGGCGTGTTCATCCGGCCATCGGCCTACGCGATCCAAGAGGACGGCACCGAGCTACCTCTGAACCACTCCGTCTACGACCCGTTCTGGGCCGCGTGCCAGGAGCTCGGTGTGCCGGTCGGGTTCCACCCCGGTGTGCACGTGGACACACCCGGCGCCTGCCGCAAGTTCGGGCTCGTCGTCGACAGCCCCAACATGATGGTCACCAACATGGCCATGGACGAGATCCACGGTGGGTCCGGTCTCGGCCAAGCCGTCGGGAACGCGGTGGACATGATCGTGACGCTGGGACGCATCGCCATGGGCGGCGTCTGTGAGCGTTTCCCGGACCTCGGGTTCCTTGTGCTCGAGGCGGGCGGAGGATGGGTGCCCACCCAGCTCGAGCGCATGGACGAGCAGGTGAAGGCGTTCCCGCTCGAGAAGCGGTGGTTGAGCATGCTGCCGAGCGAGTACTTCAAGCGTCAGTGCTGGGTGAGCTTCGAGCCCGAGGAGTGGAACCTCGCCGCATGTGCCGAGTGGCTCGGCACCGACCGAGTGATCTGGGCCTCGGACTACCCCCACCCCGAGTACCACCCCGGCATCGTCAAGGAAGTGGAGGAGGCGGTGGAGCCGCTCGCGGAGGCGGACCGTCGAAAGGTCCTCGGCGAGAACGCAGTCGCGGCCTACGACCTCAAGCTCGCGCGTTGAGCGCACCACTCACCTTCGACCGTCCGCTCGACGTCGCGCGCATGCGGCGCGACCGCCACGCGCGGCTCGTGCAGGGCATGGTCGACCAGGGCGTCGACGCGTTGGTGCTGCTCGGGCAGGCCAACGTCTCGTACGCCACCGGGGTGCGGGTCCCGGCGGCCGACCAAGCACGGGCGATCCATCGCCGTCCGATCGCCATCGTGACCGCTGACGGCGAGCCGCCTCACGTGTGGACATGGTTCGCCGACGGTGCTCCCGACGATCTGCCCGCCGACCACGTGCACCAGGGCCTGTCCTTGGAGTGGGACGAAGGAGCACGCCAGCTGCTCGACGTGCTGCCGGGCGGTCAGGTCGCGATCGACGAGTTCACGATGCCGCTCCATGGCGCGCTCGACGGACGTCAGCTCGCCGACGCCACGGTGACCCTGTCGACGGCGAAGGCGTTGAAGACGGCGGACGAGGTCGAGTGCATCCGACGGGCCCAAGAGCTCAACGAAGCAGCGATCGCGGCCGTGGCTCCGACGGTGACACCGGGAACACGCGGCACCGAGGTCACCGGCCGCTTCCTGCGCCACCTGTTCGAGCTGGGCGCGATGGGGAACTCGGTGGACCCGATCTGGCAGGTGATGCCGTCGTCGATCGCGGAAGGGCCGTACACCATCACGGGTGACGTCGTCTTTCCGACCGTCACGAAGGACTCGCCCTTCGCCGAAGGCGACCTCGTGTGGGTCGACAACGGGATTTCGTACGAGGGTTACCAGTCCGACTACGGACACACCTGGGTGATCGGACGCGACCCCGACGAGCGGCAACGCTCGCAATGTCGGCGATGGCGCGAGCTCATCAGCCACGTCCTCGAAGTGACGAAGCCGGGTGCAACGGCGCGAGACCTCACTCGAGCCGCCGAGGAGCTGAGCGGCGGGCGGCGGCCTTGGCTCCCCCACTTCTACCTCGCGCACGGGATCGGCACCGACAGCGCGGAGATGCCGTTCCTCGGTACTGACCTCGGCGACGAGTTCGACGAGACGGTGGTGCTCGCACCGGGGATGTTGATGGTGCTCGAGCCGGTCATCTGGGAGGACGGGCATGGTGGCTTCCGCGCCGAGGAGATCGTGGTCGTGACCGACGCCGGCTACGACATCCTCTCGACGCTCACCTGGGACGGCTGGGAGTGAACCCGCACCTCGAGCGCGTGCTCGATGCGATGGCGGATGCCGGAGTCGACGTGCTGCTGTTGGGCCGCGAGTCCAACTCCCGCTACGTCTCGGGCGCCGATCGCCTGTCGGTCGCCGGTTCCCGTGCCTTCGCTCCGGGCTGCGTCGTCGTCCGCGAGACGGGCGCGGTCCACTTGCTGAGCATCACCGACGACGGGATCCCCTCCGACATCCCACCCAAGTGCCTGTATCCGATCTCGTGGAACCCGATGAACATCGTCGGCGGGATCGCCACGGTTCCCGGTGTGGCGGATGCGCGCTCGATCGGTGTCGACGGTCTCACACCGCTGTTCGAGCAGCTGATCCACGGCATGCTCCCGGGAGCAACGCTGATCGACGGCGAGGCGCTCCTTCGCGAGGTTCGTCAGGCCAAGACGGACGAGGACGTTGATGGCATCCGAGCGGCGGTCGACGTGGCCGAGCGCTCGTTGCGGACCGCGATCGACGCGCTCGAACCCGGTGTGAGCGAGCAGCGGCTCAAGGGAGTGTTCGAAGAGGCGATGGCGACGCTCGGTGCTCACACGCCGTCCTTCGAAGGAACCTTCTGCGTCGCCGAAGCCGGCTCACCGCCGCGATCGATGGTGACGGACCGCGTGGTGCAGAGCGGCGACCTCGTGCACTTCCGGGTCGGCGTGATGCGCGACGGCTGGGAGGGTGCGTTGGCACGCACGCTGTCGTGTGGAGGTAACGCACCCGATGTTCCCGCAGCACATGCGACGACGATCGCGTTGGCGGTCGATGGCGCAACGGTCGGCGATCTCCGCGCCACTGGTGCGACCGTCGAAGGGGTGGGGATCGGGCACGAGGAGCTGGACGACGGCGAACGCCTCGAGCCCGGGATCGTGCTGTTCATCGAGCGCTGGGCGGATCCGGTGCTCGTTGGTGACACGGTGCTGGTTGGCGAGGACAGCCCCGAGGTCTTGACGACGCTCTAGGACGTGGCCTCGGCCCATTCGAGGTGGGCGCAGATGGCGTTTCCTCCCTCGTCGAACCAACCCTTGGTTCGTGCGTAGTCGAGCATCGCGGTGAAGTCCGCTTCCCAGATGTCGCCGACGCGGTCTTTTGCCAGGCGGCGGACTGCGTCGATGGTGATGAAGGCTTCCTCGGCTTCTAGGCGGCCTGCGGCTGCGTCTACCAGCGCGCCGAAGACGAGGCCCCAGTCCTTGCCACCCACGACGGTGACGTGGAACTTCTTGGTGTCCTCTGGCTCCTCGAGGGTCACGACGGGCGGATGCGGCTCGAGATCGATTTTCACGTACACGTTTCCCGCTCCTGGCGCTTCGCGCCGGGCCGCTCCACTTCACCCCGGCGAACGGCTCACTGCGGCGCAGGGTAGCTGCGCCGCAGCCGTTCGCCTCTGCTAGTCCTCGGCCATCGGGTAGGGGAACTTGGCCCCGACGCCGCCGTCGACGACGAGCGTGTGCCCGGTGACGAAGGAGGACAGGTCGGAGGCCAGGAAGAGGATGCCGGCGGCGATGTCGGACGGTTGGGCGACGCGGCGCAGCGGCGTGTTGGCGTTGTTGCGCTCGCGTCCTTCCTCTCCGAGGTACACCGAGATGCGAGGCGTCCACACCACGCCGGGTGCGACCGCGTTGACCCGGACACCACTCGGTCCGAGCTCGACCGCGGCGGTTCGGACCAACGACATCAGACCAGCCTTCGCTGCGCCGTAGGCGCCGTGCCGTGGCGCTGATGTGAGCCCCGACACGGAAGCGACGAACACCATCGTTCCGCCGCCCGACTCGGACATCAGGCGACCACCGATCTGCACAGCCAGGAAGGCGTGGCGCAGAACGATGTCGAAGTGCCAGTCCCACTCTTCGTCGGTCATGTCGACGAGCTGGTCGTAGTGCGACATGCCGACGATGTCGACTACGCCGTCGACGCCGCCCAACGCAGCACTTGCCTCGCCGAAGAGACGTTCGGCGTCGACGCGCTTCGTTGCGTCACCGTTGCCCGCTACTCCGCCCACTTCGCTCGCGATCTCCCCGGCCAGATCCGGATCGACGTCGATGCAGAACGTGCGTGCGCCCACCGAGGCGAGCGCGTGCGCCGCTTGACGGCCGATTCCCTGCCCCGCGCCGATCACGACGAAGCGACGTCCGTCCAAGCGAAGCTGCGCGGAATAGTCAGGGATCGGCGTGTCGTCGGGCCGAGTCATCAATCGGTGCAGGCTAATAGGGTGACGCCGTGCGGACCTTCGACACTCCGGTCGGTCCTGGCGCCGCCTCACTCGACGGCAAGGTCGCGCTCGTAACCGGCGGTGCCCAAGGGATCGGCGCGGCGGCGGCCATGGCGCTCGCGAGCTTCGGCGCTGACCTCGCGATCTGCGACCGCAACACCGATGGCATGCGTGCCGTTGCGACGGATGTGGAGGCGCTCGGGCGTCGCTGTGTCACCGGGGAGCTCGATGTGCGCGACGCCGATGCGGTCGAGCGGTGGTTGGGCGATGTGAGCAAGGAGCTCGGCAAGGTCGACGTGCTCGTGAACAATGCAGGTGGTGGCTTCTACGCTTCGTTCCTGGACGTGAACGCCAAGGGACAAGGGGCGTTGGTCGACGAGAACTTCACGAGCGTCACCCACTTCGTCCGTGGCTGCGTGCCTCTGATGGGCGCGGGAGCTTCGATCATCAATGTCACGTCGATCGAAGCCCACCGAGCCGCCCCCGGCTTCGGTGTGTACGCGGCGATGAAGGCTGCAGTCGAGAGCCTCACGAAGACCCTCGCGTTGGAGCTCGCACCCAGAGGGATCCGCGTCAACGCGATCGCGCCGGATGCCATCCCGACGCCGGGCGACGAGGTGCACGCCGACGCAGTGCACAGCGACCCGGCGGAATACGGCCGCAAGGTGCCGATGGGGTGGGGCACGGTCGACGACTGTGCGGGGCCAATCGTCTTCCTCGCGTGCGAGCTCTCGCGGTTCATGACCGGCACGGTGCTCCACGTGGACGGCGGCAGCCACGCGGCGTCGGGATGGACGCTCAGAGACGACGGCACGTACGCGCCTTGACGCATGACTGACCTCATACCCGCGTTCGCGGAGGACGAGGCCGGACTCCCTGGGCCGCGCATCGGCGAATCCGTCCGGCGTGAAGGCGAGCGACAGCTGTTCCGCGCACTCGCCCACCGAGAGTTCAGGTTGTTGTTCGCCGCTTACTCGATCGGCGATCTCGGTTTCTGGATCTCCCACATCACGTTGCAGTCCGAGATGGCACGGGTCACCGACAAGTCGCCGCTCTGGCTCGGCTTCCTGTTCTTCGCGACGTTCATCCCGATGCTGCTGTTCGCGCCGCCAGCAGGCGTCCTGGCCGATCGCGTCGATCGCAAGCGCTTGCTCATCACCACCCGCTGTCTGGTCGCAGCCGCGGCCGGAGTGCTCGCGGCGTGCTTGCACGCCGGTTTCGAAGGCCCCGGCATGCTCGCGGGCTTCGGCTTCGTCCTGGGCACGCTGTTCGCCTTCATGGCTCCCGCGCAGCAGGCGATGACGGCCAACGCGGTGCCCAACGACAGCCTCGCGAGCGCCATCTCGCTGCAAGCCGCGGGCAACAACGTCTTGCGCGTCGGCGGACCGGCGCTGGCAGCGCCGATCCTGGCCGCATGGGGTGCAGGGTGGGCCTTCACCGCGTACGCGGCGACCAACGTCGTGACGATCCTGATGCTGGTGCCGATACGCGTGAGCCGGCGCCGGGGCGAGATCGACACGTCGAGCGGGTGGCAGCAGTGGAAGGACGGGCTCCGGCACGCTCGAGAACGGCGACCCGCGGTGGCCGTCTTGACCACGATGGCCGTGCTGTCGATCTTCGGCATCGCGTACGTCGCGCTCTACCCCGTGTTCGCCACCGACGTGCTCGGGCATCCGCGCAAGGACTTCACGTGGCTCGTCGTCGCTTCCGGGTCAGGAGCATTCTTCGGTGTGCTCGCGATCGGGCTCCGGCGTCGCAGCCCGACGCTGCGCACTGCGCTGGCCTGGCTCGTCGGCTTCGCCATCGCCGCGGGCGGATTTGCGCTGTCGCGGTCGTGGGAGCTGTCACTCGCGTTCAACGCGCTCGTCGGGCTCTGCTATTTCTCCGTGACGACGTCGCTGAACACCGTGCTCCAGCAGCTCGCTGATGACGACAAGCGCGGGCGGCTGCTCGGGCTGTTCACCCTCACGTGGGCCGGCCTCATCCCCATCGGTGGGATCTGGATGGGCGTGATCGCCGACATCGGTGGCGCGCCACTCGCGCTCCAGATCGGCGCAGCGGTGTGCCTGGTGTACGCAGTGACGGCGCTGACGCGCTATGAGACCGTGCCGCCGAGATAGGCCGCTTCGAGCGCCGCGCCCACCTCTTCTGGGTCGCCTCGGTATTGCACGCGGCCGTGCAGCATGATCGCGGCGACGTCGGCGATCCCGAGCACCTCGTGCGCGAACTGCTCGACGATGAGGATAGAGACGTTCTCGTCGGCGATCCGCTTGACCACCGAGTAGAGCTCTTCGACGATGAGGGGCGCGAGGCCCATCGAGAGCTCGTCGAGCAGCAGCACCTTCGGGTCGATGGCGAGGCCGCGCGCCATCGAAAGCATCTGCTGCTCGCCGCCCGAGAGTGTGCCGGCCACCTGCTTGCGGCGCTCTCCGAGCCTCGGGAACCGCTCGAAGGAGCGATCGAGCACGACCTGGAACGCAGTGCCGCTGTATGTGGCCATGCGCAGGTTCTCGAGCACGGTGAGGTTGGGGAAGATCCCCCGACCCTCAGGGACGAGGCACACGCCACTGCGGGCCAACGAGTCGGCCGGTGTTCCCGTGACGTCGCGCCCCTCGAGTGTGAGTTGGCCGTGCGTGGGCTTGATCTGGCCGCTCGCGACCTTGAGCGTGGTCGACTTGCCCGCGCCGTTCGGGCCGAGGAGGGCGAACACCTGCCCCGGCATGACGGCGAGGTCGACGCCCTCGAGCACGTCGATCGTGCCGTACCCCGCAGTCACCCCTTGGAGGGCGAGCATGGCGCCGCTCGGGTCGACGGGTGGAGCGCCGTTCCCCTCGCTCGAGATCGCGAGCTTCGGCGCGTTCGCGGCGGCGCGCTCGTCGCGCTCGGTGCCGAGATAGGCGGCGCGGACGCTCTGGTCGCTCTGGATCTCCATCGGGTCACCGGCCGCGATGAGCCGCCCGAAGTCGAGCACATGGATGTACTGGCACGCGCCCATCACGAAGCTCATGTCGTGCTCGACGAGCAGCACGCCGAGCCCCGTGCCCGCGAGCTCGTTCAACAGCGCGCCGAGCGTGGTGGTCTCGCTCTCGTTGAGTCCGGCCGACGGCTCGTCGAGCAACAGCACCCGCGGCTTAGACGCCAGGGCGCGTGCAAGCTCGACGAGCCGCGCCGTGCCGGTCGGGAGCTGGTCGACGCGTTCCGACGCCACAGACTCCAAGCCGACGCGCTCGATGATCCCGTCCACGAGTCCGGGGACGTCGAAGCGCTCTCGTGACCAGCCACGACGCATCTCCGCGGCCACGAGCACGTTCTCGCGCACGGTGAGCGTGCCGAAGGTCTCGAGCCGCTGGAACGTGCGGCCGATCCCGGCGCGGGCGCGCTTGTGCGGCTTCTCCTCGGTGAGATCACGGTCGTCCAGCGCGATCCGGCCGCCGTTCGGCGCTTGGAGGCCCGTGATGACGTTGAACAGCGTCGTCTTGCCGGCTCCGTTCGGACCGATCAGCCCGGTCACGAGCCCTTCGTCCACGCCGATCGACACATCGTCGAGCGCTTGAAGCCCGCCGAATCGCACCGAGATGCTGGTCGTTTCGAGCAACGCCATCTAGGACTCCACGCGTGTGGAACTCGGGGCGTCGATCGCAGGTTCCGGCGGGCTCGCTGGCGCTTGGCCGGCGGCGGCGCGTTCGCGCTTCAAGCGCCGCTTCTCGCGAAGGTCATGGCCCACCTGCGGGATCACACCCTCGGGCTGACGTGCGATGCCGATACCTGCGAGGCCGGGCGCGACCTTCGACCACCCCTTCACGATGTCAGTGAGCCATTTGTCTGCCTGGCCCGGCGCGAGCCACGCCTGAGGTAGGAACCTCGTGAAGATCTGGAGCGCGACTCCGCCGAACACTGCGCCGCTCGCGACGCCCACACCTCCGACCACCATGAGCAACAACAGTGCGAGGCCAGCGTTGTCGAGGCCGGACAGGAGGTTGAAGCTCGCCGCGCTCACGTTGCCCACGTGGATGCCGAACAGCGCACCACCCATCCCCGCGATGCCAGCCGAGAGCCCGAAGACCGCGAGCTTGGTCATCCGCAGGTTCACGCCGAGCGTGGCGCACGCCGCCTCGCTGTCTCGCATCGCGATCAGGCGTCGTCCGAACTTCCCGCGCCGCAGCTCGACGAGCCCGAAGCCGACCACACCGAACAACAGGGCAGTGAACATCGTGAACGCCGAGCCCTTGCTGAAGGTGATGCCCAGGAACGAGAACGGCTGGTCGAACGTGTACCCGAAGATCTCGAAGTTGTCGATCTTGCGGCCGACATTGCTGTAGACCTCGGGCAAGAAGAACACGACAGCCGCCATCAATGCGAAGGCCATTGACGCCAGCGCGAGGTACAGGCCGCTGAGGCGCAGCGCGGGAAGTGCCATCAGCAGGCCGATCGGGACCGCCACGAGCACGGCCATCACCAGCGTGAGCGGACTGCCGACCGGATAGAGGTCGAGACCGAACGCATTGCCGCCGGCGCTGGAGAACTCGAACCCGGCCCACGCGCCGAAGCCCGCGAACGTGACCTGGGCAAACGAGATGTGGCCAGCCCAACCCGTGAGCGGCACGAGCGACAGCATGATGAAGGCGATGACGACCCCACCCTCGACGTAGACCATCTTTGAATCACTAGCGATCGCGCACACCACCGTGACCGCCAGGAAGAACACGACGAAGCCGATTGCGGCCATCTTCGGGCTCGGCACACGGGCCGTGACCGCGCGCGCCAGCTTCCTCCCTTCGATGCGGGCCTGTGGGAGGAACAGCAGCGCCGCGAACAGGATGATCCCGGGGATCACGCCCTGGCGGCCGATCGAGGACCAACGTTCGGGGAACGAAAGGAACACCTCTTTGAACGAGACCGACAGCCCGATCACTGCGCCGCCCACGAGCGTCATCGGGAGGCTCCGAAGGCGTCCGATGATGGCCGCCGCGAAGGCTTCGATGATGAACAGCGTGAGGACCTGGGAGTCGAAGTTGCCGAACGACTGCGCGAGCAGGATGCCGGCGATCGCGGCCATCGACGCGCCGATCGCCCAGGAGAGCATCGAGACTTGCCCCGGCTTCGCGCCGTTCAAGGCGGCGAGCTCACGGTTGTCGACCACGGCGCGCATCGCGACGCCGATGCGCGTCCGGTAGAAGAGCACCCGCAGCGCGAGCGCGATCCCGATGCCGATGAAGATCGTGATGATCCGGTACCACTGGACGAACGTCTCGCCCTCTTGCGCGCTCGAGGCCAGTGACGGGATCGAGATGCCGGATTGCCCGAAGAACGTACCGATGGTGCGGTAGGCGGTGCCTGACCAGATGATGTCGGTGAGCCCGATGAAGAAGGCAAGCAGACCGATCGTGGCAACGAGCTTGGCGACCAGTGGCGCATCGGCAAGACCCCGCATCACCAGTCGTTCGATGATCGCGCCGACCACCGGTGCGATCACGAAGATCACCACGATGAGTGACGGCACCGAGGGGAGACCCCATCCTCCCGACTCGGTGGCCGCCTTCATCTGCCAGTAGATGAAGGCGAAGAACATGCCCATCGCGCCTTGGGCGAAGTTGAAGATGCCGGAGGTCGTGTAGGTGACGACGAGGCCCGCGGCCGCGATCGCGTAGATCGAGGAGTACACGACCCCGATCACGAGGAACCGGACGATCGTGTCGCTGCCGACTGCTTGGCCCTCGCGCCAGAACGCCGTCACGAAGAGGACGACGAAGATGGTCACCGCGAAGGCCGCGACCAGGGTTGAGCGGTTCTGACGTTTCGTCAGGCGCTCAACGATGGCGGCCACCAGCTCGTCTCCCCCCGTCCGGACACCGCTCTCAGGTTTCGAGGATGAGCGGGTCGTCGGGCCACGAGACCCGACGACCCATCACACCTCTCGGCTCCCGCTTAGTTGATGATGTCGAGCTCGACCGTCTGCGGCTCGGTCTTGCAGTCGAACGTGCCCTTCTTCTTCGGGTGGACGCGCACGAACTCGCCGTTCCGCACCTGCATCAAGACGTAGCAGCCACTCGCGATTCGGCCACCGACTTCGGTCGGCACGAGCACGCCGTCGGCGTCGAACTCGTGGATGTCGGCTGCGGCGGCGAGCACGCCTTCACGCGTCAGGTTGTTGTTGTCGCCACCCGTGGCGGCTTCGACGGCCTCCTGGAAGAACAGGCCGGCGGCGAACGCCTGGATGGCGAAGCCGTCGGTCTTGTCGGTGTTCTTCAGGAAGTTCCGCAGCATCTTGTTGTTCTTCGCTTCGGATGTTGCGCCGAGGAACGGCAGGAACGGTGTGTACACGTACTGCCCTTCGACGATGTCGACGTTCTCCGGCGCGACGAGCTGCTCGTCGTAGCACTGGAGCGAGCAGTCCCAGACCGTCATGTCGATGCCTTGACTTGCGGCCTCGGACCGCATCTTCACGGTGCTGTCGAACGCGAGACCGCTGCGTGCATACGTGACTCCCGCGTCCCTCATCGCGGCCACGATGGCCGTGTAGGCACTCTGCTGTGCCAGCGCGGAGACGTCCTCCTGGTAGACGTTTTCGAGCCCGAGGTCGTTGATCGCCTCGAAGATCGGCAGCTGGGAGTTCTTGGCCGACGCGCTGTCGGATGGGAAGAGCATCGCGCTCTTCAGATCCTTGAACTTCTTCGCGTAGTACTCCGCCGGCCCCGCGCTGACCGTGTAGCTCTGCGGGTGCTCATCGCGGGTGGCGCAGTCGAGAGCTGCCGGGTTCACCCCGAACGAGACCCCGGTGCAGATCTCGTTCGGCTCGGTCAGCACAATCGCGAAGTCGGGCAGGCCCGTGGCTGCTCCTGCGGCGTCGACGCATTCCGAGATGTCGTCGAAGTCCTCGTTCAAGAGGACCCCGGTGCCGATGATGGCGAAGCTGTCCTGGCACGCCTGCCGGAACCCAGCCTGGGCGGGCTCGGCGCCGAGCTTCGAGTCGACGTGCTTCACGACGATCTCCCGGCCGGCGACGCACGTGTTCTTGGGCTTGCAGCTGTTGTTGATGTACTTGGCCCAGCCGTCGACACCATCGTGGCTGCCCTGGAACAGGCCCGGGAAGCCCGGCACCTCGATCGCCGCGACCACGGTCACCGTGATCGTGTCCTCGGTGACACCGATGTCGGTTGCTTCGAGGGCATCTCCCCCGCCCTGGGCGCCTGCGCTCGGCACGATCAGCGCGGCCGCGAAGAGCGCGACGACTGCGAATGTGAACCAACGAGTACGGCTCAACCGTTCCCCCTTGTGTCGCCGGCCTCGGACTACCGAGGCCGAGCCTCTGGCGGCGCATTCTTCTCGTAATTGAAACGCGTTGCAATAGCGCCCATTGCACCCACGCCGGGCGCAGAACCGCGGTTCACCCGAGGTCCGCCACGGCGGCGCCGACGTCATCGACGGACCATCGAGCGTCTTGCTGCACAGCGCGGTCGTCACGCCACCCGTCGAAGCGACGGATCTCGCCGCCCCTCACGAGGTAGACCTGCCCCGTGACCGGACAGGCCGCGGTCGCGAGCCAGCCCACCGTGGGCGACACGTTGCCGGGGTGGAAGACGTCGAACGCGGCCGGGTCGTCGGGCGCCCGCACCATGTCGGCGATGCCGGCCACCTCCTCGGTCATCCGTGTGCGGGCCACCGGAACGATGGCGTTCACCCGCACCCCGTAGCGGGCCAGCTCCTCGGCGAGGATCACCGTGAGTGCGGCGATGCCGGCCTTGGCGGCCCCGTAGTTGCTCTGACCCGCCGCGCCGCGCAGACCGGACGTCGACGACACGTTCACGACCGAGCCCTGCACTGTCTCGCCGGCCTTCGACCGGTCTCGCCAATGCGCAGCCGCAGTCCGCGTCGAGCAGAAGTGCGAGCGCAGATGACCTCGGATCACCGCGTCCCACTCGTCCTCGGTCATGTTCACGAACATCCGGTCGCGCAGGATGCCGGCGTTGTTGACCAACACGTCGAGGCGTCCCCACGTGTCGATCGCCAGTCCGATCGCGGCCTCGGCCCCCGCCATGGTCGCCACGTCGTGGTCACTCGCCACCGCGTCGCCACCGGCCGCCCGGATCTCGTCTGCCACCGTGACGGCGACCGCGGCGTCGTGCCCGGTGCCGTCGGCCTCACCGCCGGTGTCGTTGACGACGACCTTCGCGCCCTCGGCCGCGAACAGCAGCGCGTGCTCGCGGCCCATGCCCCGCCCTGCGCCGGTGATCACGGCGATCCTGTCCTGCAACGCGGCCATGCCCATCCCCCCTGTGTCCGGCCGAGAATAGGGTCTGTCCCGTGACGAGCATCCGCGACCTGCGCAGCTCGCCGCCGCTGCCCGGCGAGCTCACCGACGAGACGCCGGCCGGTTCCACGATCGGCGACCTCGCCCACGCGCCGGGGCCCACCAAGGTGCCGGCGTCGCGGTACACGTCGCCCGAGTTCGCCGCGCTGGAGCTCGAACGCCTGTGGCCCCACGTGTGGCAGCTCGCGTGCACGGTCGACCACGTGCGCGAGCCGGGCGACTGGTACGAGTACGCCTGCGGACCGCTCTCGGTGCTCGTGCTGCGCGGCGACGACGGCGTGATCCGCGCCTTCCAGAACGTGTGCCGCCACCGTGGCAACGAGCTGCGCACGGGGTGCGGTACCGGCATGACCGAGATCCGCTGCAACTACCACCGGTGGTGCTGGGACCTGCGCGGGCAACTGCGCGAGGTCCCGTCCCGCAAGGGGTTCGGGGCGCTCCGCAACGACGACTACCCGCTGTTCGAGACCCGGGTCGGCACGTGGGGACCGCTGGTGTTCGTGAACCTCGATCTCGACGCCGAGCCGCTCGAAGAGTTCCTCGCACCCGTGGTCGAGGATGCCGCCTTCCTCCGCCCCGACGAGCTCGCGTGCCGCGCCATCGTCACGTTGCCGCTGCCGTGCAACTGGAAGACGGGCATAGATGCATTCAGCGAGACCTACCACGTGCAGGGCATCCATCGGCAGATGCTCGGGTCCACCGACGACGTGAACTCACCGCAGGCCGACTGGGCCCGTCACGGCAAGCTCGGCCAGCCCTACGGGGTCCCGAGCCCGCGCCTGCGCGACGGCGCGACCGACGACGAGATCTGGGCGTCGTTCGTGGCGACGCAGGGCGCGCGGGCCGGGCGCCCTGACCCCGACGACCCGGGTCCGATCCCCGATCGCCACGAGGGCGAGACCATGCGCGTGTTGCTCGCGCGGCTCATCCGCGAAGAGTCGGCCACCAGCGGCGTCGACCTCGGGCCGTTCAGCGACGACGAAGTCACCGACCTGCACCAGTACAACTGCTTCCCGAACATCTCGCCGGTGTTCCTCGCCGAGAACCTCACGACGATCCGCACGCGCCCAGGAGCCACGCCCGACGACTGCTATCTCGACATCATCTCGTGTCCGCGCCTGCCCGCCGGCGCTACGGATCGCGGCCCGCGCCCCGTCGACGTGACGCTTGACGCCAGCACCGCCGACTTGGGTGTGGTCTTCAACCAGGACATCGCCAACCTGCGGCGCGTGCAGCGCGGTCTGCACCAACCGGGCCTCACGCACCTCACGCTCTCGCGCGAGGAGCGGCGCATCGTGAGCCTGCACCGCAACCTCGAGCGCTACCTGGGCATCCAGCCCAGCCAGGTGCTCGGCGGCTGAACCCCGTTTTTTGGCGTCGAAGCTCCACCGCCACGGTGGTTTTGCGACGCCAAACCGGCTCTAGGCGCCGTGCACGAGGCTGACGTGGACGGAGTCTCGGCCGGGGGCCGTGCGGGCGAGGAGCGCCATGCCCTCGTCGAGGGTGTCGAGCGTGACCACGTCGCCGACGAGCGCGCTGCGGTCGAAGCGGTTGCCGACGAGGAGATCGACGGCGACGCGCATCGACGCCGGCGTGTAGCCCGCGCCGCCGGTCAGCGTGAGCTGACGGAACACGATGAGGTCGGTGATCAGCCCCTCGACGGGTTGGAAGTGTTTGAGCCCCGCGAGCAGGATCGTGCCGCGGTTGCGCACCAGCTGCACCGCGAGCGGAACCGTCGCGGTCACGACCGCGGCGATGTCCATCACGACGTCGGCCATGCGGCCGCCCGTGAGCTCGCCCACCCGCGCCACCGGATCCTCCGTCTCCACGTCGATGGTGGCGTCCGCGCCGAGCGCCCGCGCCGCGGCGAAGCGGGTTGCGTCGGCGCTCGTCCCGGTGACGATCACTTGTGCAGCACCGGCGGCCTTGGCGGCCACGAGGCAGGCGAGGCCCTGGTGACCAGGACCTTGCACGACGACCGTGTCGCCGAG
Organism: Acidimicrobiia bacterium; assembly: GCA_040881685.1. Lineage (NCBI taxonomy): Bacteria > Bacillati > Actinomycetota > Acidimicrobiia > Acidimicrobiia bacterium. The sequence goes on from JBBECS010000040.1 coordinate 17,831, forward strand.
CTGCACGCCGGCCCGCGTCACCCAGTGCACGCCGTTGGCGAGGGGCTCGAACATCGTCAGCTCCTCGGCCGCGATGCTGTCGGGCAGTCGGTGGAGGTTCGTGCGCGGCAGCAGCGCCATCCGTTCGCCGTAGCCGCCCCAGAGACCCGGACCGTCGTCGACGCCGAGCGTGTAGCCGTACACCTGCATCGCGGTGCATTCCGGGTCGCCCGACCGACACGCCGCGCACTCGCCGCACCGCAGGATCTCGTCGACGCACACCCGATCACCCTCGGCGAGGCGCCACGCCGAGGCCGCCTCCTTCGTGATCGCCTCGATGCGGCCGACGGTCTCGTGGCCGGGGACCACCGGGAACTTCTCGCCGGGAACACCCACACCTCCGTGCAGTTGCGCGAGGTCGCTCCCGCACAGGCCGACGGCCTCCACGCGGAGCACGGCACCGCCCGGCGGTGGCTCGGGTGCCGCGAGCTCGCGCACCTCCCAGTTGCCGTCGCCCGTGAACACGCCCGCGCGCACTGCGCTCACGCGACGCTGCTTCCCGCTCGGCGCACCGGCATCCAGTGGTACGGCGACTCCTCGTCACCCGCGGCGGCTGACTCCTTGATGTCGTCGGGCATCGCGCCCATAGCGTCGCTCTCCTCTCGCAGGCGCGCGTACGTGCGGTCGATCGTCCCCGCGACCGCGTAGTGGTACACCATCGCCGCGCGCGCACCGTTGGACCCGTTGTCCGTGGACCGGTGCATGAGATGGCTGTCGAACACGAGCAGGTCACCGGCGTTCATGAGCACCTGCTCGGCCGCCGCGAAGTCCATGTCGACGATCTCGGTGTACCCCAGGTTGGCGTCGGAACGCTGATCAGGCACGTGCTCGTGGAGCGGTTCGGCGTGTGAGCCGGGGAGCACCGACAGTGGCCCATTGGTCGGCGTGGCGTCGGTGACAGCGAGCCACACGCCCACCTGGTGGTCGGGCTCGAAGGGGAAGTACAGCGAGTCCTGATGCCACGGCTGGCCGATCGCGCCCGGGTTCTTGAAGATGAACTGCGAGAGGAAGCAGTCGACATCGGCGCCGAGCAGCTCGCACATCACATCCAGCAGCTGTTCGTCGCGAGCGAACGCGCCGAACACCGGATCCCAATCGTGCAGCACGAAGATCTTCGACACGCGATCCTCGGGATTCACCGCTTCGGGCCACGGGTTGCGCTCGGGGTCCACGAGCGAGTGCCCGATCGGCTCCCCTATCGCGTCACGACGGCAAAGCTCAGCTGCGCGAGCGAGCATCGCGTCGCATGTCGCCGGGTCCGCGAACCGCTCGAGGATGAAGTAGCCGTTCGCATCCCATGAGGCTCGCTGTTCGGGACTGAGCGTCAAATGCCTTCCCTCTCGGTCGACTGCCTTCCCTCTCGTCGGTCGCGGGACGGTACCAAGCCCCCGGTCCCTGGTCTCACTCGCGGCGAGCACCGGTACGCTCCCGGCTGATGAGAGGGGTGCGCCACACCGAACGCGGCATCGAGGTGCTCGACGTCGCGGAACCCGACGGCGACGGTCCGATCGTCCACGTACGCGCGGCGAGCATTTGCGGCAGCGACCTCCACATGATGGCGATGGGTCCGCTCCAGTTCACACTCGGTCACGAGTTCGCGGGCGTCCTCGACGACGGCACCGCGGTGGCTGTCGACCCCACGAGCGGATGCGGAGCGTGCGACCAGTGCGAGCGGGGGGCCACCCACCTGTGCCGGACCGGCGTGGAGCGCGTGCTCGGCCTCGGTGCCGACGGTGGGCTGGCCGACGCCGTCTCCGCCAAAGGCCGCTCGCTCGTCCGCCTGCCCGACGGTCTCGGACCGGAGGACGCTTGTCTGGTCGAGCCGCTCGGCGTCGCGATGCACGGTGCCCGCCACGCCGGGATCCAGGGCGGCGAGCGCGTCGCCGTGGTTGGGGCTGGCGCGATCGGCCTCGCCGCGGTGGCGGCAGCGCGTCCCGTAGCCGGCGAGATCGGACTCGTCGCGCGCCACGACGCGCAGGTCACGGCCGGCGAGCGGCTCGGCGCTCGGGCGGCCAGCGGCGAGTACGACGTCGTGTTCGAAGCCGCAGGAAGCGAGAGCGCCTTGGCGACCGCGGCCGAGCTCTGCCGACCCAACGGCACGATCGTGTTCCTCAGCACGCACTGGGAACCCGTCGCGATCCCTGGCTTTCCCGCCCTGATGAAGGAGCTCGGGTTCCAGTGGTCGTACCTCTACAGCGCACACGAGCACGGTCATGACCTCGACGACGCCGCCGCGTTGCTCGCCTCCAACCCCGACATCGCGTCGACGCTCGTGACCCACCGGTTCCCGCTCGACGATGCGGCACAGGCGTTCCGGGTTGCGGCAGATCGCGCCAGCGGCGCCATCAAAGTCGTCCTGGAGCCATAGGCGGAGCGAACGGAGCGGATGGAGCGCAGCGGAAGTAGCGGAGAGGGAGCGGAGCAAAGGTTGGGGATCGACCTCGAGCTGGGCGGGAAGCGGGCGCTGGTCACTGGAGCGGGCGTCGGGATCGGGCGTGCCACCGCAGTGTGGCTCGCGCGCGCCGGCTGCGACGTCGTGCTCGCCGACAAGGATGCAGAAGCACTCACGAGCGCGTGCGATGAGGTCGCAGCCACCAGGCGCGCCGCACACGCCGTCGTCGTTGACCTGCGCGATGCGCCGAACGCGGCACAGCTGGTCACCACCGTCGTCGATGTGCTCGGAGGTCTCGACGTCGCGGTCAATAACGTCGGCAGCCTGGTCGGACGCGAGCCGGTCCCGTTCGTGGATCAGGACGATGACTACCTCCGCGATGTCGTGGAGCAGAACCTGTTCGTGACGGCGTGGTGCTGCCGGGCCGAGGCGCGGGCGATGGCTTCCGCGGGGACGGCTGGTGTCATCCTCAACGTCACTTCCGGCGAGACGACGCGTCCCGCGCTCGACCTCGCCGCATACGGCGCGGCGAAGGCCGCCATCAACCACCTCACCCAGACGCTCGCAGCCGAGCTCGGTCCGCAAGGGATCCGGGTGAACGCCGTCGCGCCCGGCACAACGCTGACGCCGAACGTTCGCGACGCGCTCTCTGACGACTACGTTGCGCGGCTCGTCGAGTCGATCCCGCTCAGGACCATGAACGAGCCCGATGATCTCGCCCGACTGGTCGTTGCGCTCGCGTCCGATCTCGGGCGCGGGGTGACCGGGCAGCTCGTGCTCGCCGACAACGGCGCCCATCTCTCGCGGAGCCGGCCGACACGATGAGCGACCAGCCGTTCGAAGGCAAGGTTGCCGTGGTCACCGGTGCGAGCTCCGGCATCGGGGCGGCCACCGCCCGCCGTCTCGCGGAGGCGGGCGCGCACGTCATCGTCGCCGACGTGGCCGAAGCCCCCGGCCAGGCAGTCGCGACTGAGATCGGCGGAACGTTCGCGCACCTCGACGTGGGCGACGCCGACGCCTGGAGCCGCGTGGCCGCAGACGCGGAGCAGGCCCACGGCGGCGTCGACCTGGCGCATCTCAACGCGGGGATCGCCCTCGGCGCGTATCCCGTCGTCGTCGAGAACCTCACCGACGACGAGTACCGCAGGATCATGGGCGTGAACGTCGACGGCGTATTCCTCGGTGTGCGCGCGCTCGTCCCCACGATCACGTCGCGAGGCGGTGGTGCGATCGTCGTGACGGCGTCGCTCGCGGGCGTCGGGCCACACCCCGACGACCCGATCTACTCGGCAACGAAGCATTTCGTGGTGGGACTCGTCCGAAGCCTCGGCCGCCCGTTGCGCGACCACGGCATCACGATCAACGCGGTGTGCCCTGGGGCCGTCGACACGCCGTTGCTCGACACAACAGGGCGACGCGATGCGATCGAGGCCCGTGGGCGACCGCTGATGGCCGGCGACGACATCGCGGACGCGGTGATGGCGCTGCTTGCCGGTACCGACACGGGCCAGATCTACACCGTGATGACCGGTCGCGGCGCCGAGCGCTACGAGTTCCCTGGCATCCCGGGAATGCCGGGCACGTGAGCCTGCCACCCGACGCACACACCACGTACATCACGCACGACCCCGTCGAGGATCCACCGCGGGCGCGCAAGCATGCGCTCGTGCGGTCGGTGAAACGCCTCATCGAGCTGTCGGCTCACCTCGACGTCGGTGAGGCGGATGCGGCCGCTGTCGAGGCGATCGCATCCCACGTCGATCAAGTGTGCGACGAGCTCGAACGCCTTCCCAGCCTGCATGTGAAAGGCGGACTCGGCGCGATGCGCGGCGATGACGGCGCGCTCCTCGAGCGCAGCGGGATCAGCGGTCGCAGCAACCCGCTTGCCGCGCCGGTGCAGTGGGAGCTGCGCGGGGATCATTACGTCGGCTGGGCGACATACTCCCCCGCGTACGAAGGACCCGAAGGGCACGTGCACGGCGGGTTCGTGGCGGCCGCCTTCGACGATCTCATGGGTTCGGCCCAGACGCTCTCGGGGATCGCGGGATACACCGGCACACTCACCGTGAGGATGATGCGGCCGACGCCACTGCTGCGCCGCATCGACTACGAGGCCGGCGTCGACCATGTGGACGGTCGCAAGATCTACGTCTGGGCCCACTCGTCGTGCGACGGTGAGCGCTTGGCGGAGGCCGAGATCGTCTTCATCGCGCCACGCGACGGCTCGAGGCCCCGCTAGCGAGGCGGGCGCCAGTACGGGATACCGAGATCGTCGGCAGCCTTCACGAAGTGCACCTCGATCGGCATCCCGATGTGCACAGCATCGGGATCGCAGTCGGTGACCGCACCCAGCATCATCGGGCCCTCGTCGAGCTCGACCATCACGATCACATACGGCAGCTCGTCGCGAAACGGTCGAGCTCCGTACTGACGCACGACCGTGAACGTGTGCACGGTGCCCCGGCCACTGCACTCCAGCCACTCGGGGTCAGCCCCACACGCCGTGCACAACGCACGCGGGTAGAACTGCCGATTCCCGCACTTCGGGCACTGCTGCACGAGGAGCCGACCTTCGGACGCGGCCTGCCAGTACTCGGCGCTCACGCCGTCGGGTTGGGGCAGCGGCTTGACCCACTCCTCGACCGTCCTCACCTCCGCCTTCACGGGCGCGCTCCCTCGCCAGACCGGCTACCCGTCTGGCGTCCTGCGGACCGTTCGCCAGCGCGACTCATGGGTGGTTCCTCCCGAGGATCGCCACACCGATGCACGAGAGCCACCCGCCCGATCCTGCGGCGAGCGCGACTTCGCAATGAGGCACTTGGGCCTCGCCGCCTTGACCGCGCAGCTGCCGCACCGACTCGATGATCAAGAAGATGCCGCGCATGCCGGGGTGGCACGACGAGAGTCCGCCGCCGTCGGTGTTGAGCGGCCACTTGCCGCCGAACTTGAGATTCCCCTCGGCGACGAACGGCCCACCCTCGCCCTGCTTCACGAATCCGAGGCTCTCCAACAAGATGAGGCAGGTGATGGTGAACGAGTCGTAGAACATCAGCATGTCGACGTCGTCATGCGTGATGCCCGCCTGCCCGAACGCGATCGGCGCGGCTTTGGCGCCGGCGCAGGTGGTGAAGTCGACCTGCTGCGACACGTTCCAATGCGTTTGCGCGCCGGCAGCACCGAGCACGTACACCGGCGGTTGGGGAAGGTCCTTCGCGCGCTCGGCCGTCGTGATCATGAACGCACCACCACCGTCGGTGATCGCGCAGCAGTCGAGCTTGTGGAGCGGGTCGGCGATCATGCGCGAGTTGATGACATCATCGACGGTCATCGGATCGCGATACATCGCCTTCGGGTTGAGCATCGCGTACTCGCGCACACCCACCGCGATCTCGGCGAGCTGCTCGGACGTCGTTCCGAACTCGTGCATGTGGCGCATCGCGTGCATCGCGTAGCTGCCGACGAGGGAGTTCCCGTACGCGGCCTCGTGTTGCATCGGGCCTGACACCCGCTGGCCGGCCCGCTGGAAGCCGCCGGTCCCGAGCCGTCGACCCATGCGCGACAGCTGATCGGAGCCGTAGGTGACGAGTGCGGTATCGCACAGGCCGTCGCGTATTGCTGCCGCCAAGTGCTGCACGTGGAACTCAAACGACGAGCCACCGGTCATCGTGCCGTCGATGTATTTGTGGTCGATGCGCAGGTACTCGGCCATCGTGACCGCGTCGTCGACCATCATCCCGCCACCGCCGCCCGCGTTGACGTAGCCGTCGATCTCGGACTTCTCGATGCCGGCGTCGGCGATCGCCCGTTGCGCCGCGAGTGTGTGGTGCTGAACGCCATCGAGGTCGGGCGCCACCGGGTACTCGGAGAGGCCGACGCCGATGATCACGGGTGTGCGGTCCATAGGGCCGCTCAGGTTGGCACGCCGGCCGTCTCGATCACCATTCGACGGACCGAGAGATCGAGCAGTCGGCCGACTTCGGCAAGGGTCAGTCGGCCGTGCGCGACGGCGACGAACGCCGAGAACATGATCAGCTGCAGCGCCTGCACCGTCGCGGCGCGGTCCGAGATGCGCGCGTCGGCCAGGGCGATCGTCATCCATTCATCGAACGCCTCGTCGGCGAGTGGGCGCACAGAAGCGACCGCAGGGTCGGAAGACGCCAGCGCGATTGCGGTCGCCTGCACCACGCCACCCGTGCCGGCTGCGCCTTCGACGGCGCGACGGAACACGCTCGCCACCCGGTCCGCTGCGGTCGCACCCCGCGGCGGACGCGCTCGGAGCCGCTCGGACAGCGTGTGTACGCCCACGAGGTAGACCTCGGCGTACACGTGCTCCTTCGATGCGAAGTACGTGTACGCAGTGGCCGTGGACACGCCCGCCTTCCTGGCGATGTCCCGCATCGTGAGGACCTCGATGGACCGAGACCGGGCGAGGGCCGCGCCGGCGTCGATGATCCGCTGGCGAGTAGCCGCGGCGTCGGAGCGGAGCGGGCGCCGTGCCAGCACGCGCGCAGCCACCTTCACTCCCGCGATCACGGCTTCCGGCCCCGCACCTGGATCGAGAGCGGACCCAGCATCACGAATCCCGGTGTCCGCGCCTGAGCGAGCGCGGCGTCGAGCTCCGCCGGATCGAACGCGCCGACATCGATGAGGCGATCGCGGATGTACTCGACCGCGAGGAACCACCACTCCGAGCTGTCTTCGCCGGCCCGCATCGTGTCGGCGTGCCCGACCGCGGTGAGGTCGCTGAGGCCGCGGTCCTGGAACTGCGCGAGGAGGCTCGTCCCGAAGTTCGGGTCGCGGTACTCCTGGCTGGCCGAGGCGACGCACACCAACCGGTGAAGCGCGCCGAGCGGCTCTGGCAGTGGCTGCGCCTCGAAGGCACGCATGTCGGACTCCTCGGCGACGAGCCATCCACCCGGTCGCAGTGCGCGCACCAACCGGTCGAGCACGGCCTCCCGCGCGGCAACGTGCTGGAGCACGGCGCGCACGTGCACGAGGTCGAAAGAGTCGTCAGGCAATTGGTCGCTCGTGATGTCGTGCTGGCGGACCTCGACGTTGTCAGGAGGCTCGGCGTGAAAGCGCAGGTCGATGTCGGTCGACAGCACTGAGCCCGTCGGTCCGGTTGCGTCCGCCATCCACGCCGAGATGGTCCCGGCTCCGGCACCCACCTCGAGGCAACGCCAACCGGCGGAGATCCCGGTCGCGCGCAACGCCTCGATGGTGAACGGGTCCCGCCAACGCGCGAGCACGCGCAGCCGGGTGTGCTCACGGGCCGTCGTCTCGTCGTCTTCGGCGATCGTGTAGCTGGCGTCGGGGTCGGCCGTCACCGTGGAGCCGCCTCGTCGCTGCGGCCGGCTGCCAGCGGATCTCCGTCCACGTAGAACTGGCGCGCCCACCTGCGGAAGCGGACGATCGGGCCGTCGTCGGGCGCGAGTGCCGGCGGGTCGACCCACACCTTGTGATCGAAAATCACGACGTCTTCCTCCATCTGGCGGCGCAAGTCGCGCACGAGGGCATCTCCGACGCGCTCGGTACGAGCGCGCGCCTCGTCGGAGTCGCCAAGGACCTGGAGCTTGTAGAGCTTGATCGAGCGCGTGCGCTCCCAGTCGACAGGGGTCGTCAGGTTGACGAACAGCGCCGGCGTGATCCCGGAGAAGCGCGCGACTGCGAAGCCCGGTCCCCAGGAGTCGGTATCGATCCGCCCCGCTTGCGGGCCGCGCGGCGTCGTGAAGTTCACTTTCGACCGCAGCCGGGACACGTGGCCGTCGTACTCGAGACTCTCGACCTCGGGCACGTCAGCCGCGCCGTGCACGGTCCGCAGGTGGATGTAGTCGGGACCGTTCTCGGCCATCTCCTGCCACGGGCAGCGCACGTCCCACTCGGCTCGCAGGTACGGGGTCCAGCCGGGATCGTTCGCCTCGGCGAGCTCGGGGATGTCCCACATCGGGGCCTCACCGCGTGGGTGATACCAGAGCATGATCAACCCGTTGCGGTCGATCGTGGGGTACGAACGGATGCGCGCCTTGCGATTTGGTTGGTCGGCGTACGGGATGCGCACGTTTTGCCCATCGCCGTCGTATTCCCACCAATGGAACGGGCACACGAGGTGACACCCTTCGACGCGGCCGCCGTATCCGAGGTGCGCGCCCATGTGCGCGCAGTACGCGTCCATCACGTGCGCAGCGCCATCCTCGTCCCGCCAGATCACGAGGTCGCGGGCAAGCCATCGCACCGTGCGCACTTGTCCGACCGCGAGCTCCTCCGAGTAGGCCGCGAAGTACCAGGCGAACGGAAACGCCCGGTAGTACGGGAACCGCTCGAGCGACGTCATGGGACTCGGCTCGGTCGGTCCGCCCTGCGAGAGCGCCTGGAGCGGGGTCTGGCCTTCGAACGATCGGATGCGAGCGGAGAGCGCGGTGGTGAAGGCCTCGGACATGTCCTGGCAACGTAGAGGAACTCTGGACAGGTGTCCAGGATCGGGCAGAGCCGCCCGCCCGCGTTACTTTGAGCCCGTGGCCGACGACCTCAAACTGGGCCTCCAGCTCGGGTACTGGACCGCACAGCCGCGCCCGGCTCGCGAGCTCGCCGCGCTCGCCACAGAGGCCGAGGACGCCGGCTTCGACTCGGTCTGGACCGGCGAGTCATGGAGCTCCGACGCCTTCTCCCCGCTCGCCGCCGTCGCGGCCGCCACGTCGCGCGTGAAGCTCTGCACCGGGATCGCACAGATCTCGGCCCGCACTCCCACCGCCATGGCGATGCACGCGATGACCCTCGACGGATTGTCGGAAGGCCGCGCGTGCCTGGGCATCGGGGTGAGCGGCCCCCAGGTCGTGGAAGGTTGGTACGGGCGGCCGTTCTCGAAGCCGCTCGCCCGCACGCGAGAGTACGTCGGCATCGTCCGTCAGGCATTGGCACGGGACGTGCCTGTGGAGTCGGGCGGACCGCACTATCCCCTCCCGTACCGCGGCGACGATGCGATGGGTCTCGGGAAGCGGTTGAAGATGATCACGCACCCGTTGCGCAGCGACATCCCGATCTTCCTCGGCGCCGAGGGGCCCAAGAACGTGGCGCTCGCGGTCGAGATCGCTGATGGCTGGGTGCCGCTGTACTTCTCGCCGTACCGACCCGAGGTCTACGAGGCGCAGCTGGTCGACGCGCACCCGGGGTTCGAGATCTCGGTGAACGTGTCGGTCAGCGTCGACGACGACGTGAGCAACGCGCTGTGGCCGATCAAGGCCGCACTCGGCTTCTACATCGGCGGTATGGGCGCGAAGACGAAGAACTTCCACACCGAGCTGATGGCGCGCATGGGGTACGAGGAGGAGGCATTCCACATCCAGGACCTCTTCTTCGAGGGCAAGCGCGACGAGGCGATCATGGCGGTGCCCGACGCGTTCGCCGACGAGATCTCGCTCGTCGGACCCAAAGAGCGCATCGCCGAACGCCTCGAGCCGTGGCGCAAGACTCCGGTCACCAGGCTGCTCGTCGGAGGAACCGACCCCGACACCATGCGCTTCCTCGCCGACCTCACCCGCTAGCCCCTGCGTGCCATGGCTTGGCCAGTTCTGACGGGTCGTCAGGTCCCGGCGTAGATTCGCGGCCGGATGAAGGACCCGCAGTACAACCTCGCTGATCTCTTCGAGCACGCCGTCGACCACTTCGGTGATCGCGACTACCTCGTGTGCGAGGGCGAGCGCCGCACCTTCGCCGAGATGGAAGAACGCGCGAACCGGCTCGCGCACCACCTCTCGGCGCGCGGCGTTGGCGCCGGCGACCACGTCGGGATCTACGCCTACAACTCGGTCGAGTGGGTCGAGACGTTGTGGGCGGTGTTCAAGCTGCGGGCAGTGTGGGTGAACATCAACTACCGCTACGTCGAGGAGGAGCTCGCGTACCTCTTCGACAACGCCGATCTGAAGGCCCTCGTGTACCAACGCGAGTTCGCACCCCGGGTGCGCGGCGTGCTCGACCGCCTTCCGATGCTCACGCACTCGGTTGTGCTCGAGGACGGATCCGGCGCCGATCTCAGCGGCCTCGACTCGACCGAGTACGAGACCGCATTGGCGGAAGGATCCCCGGAACGCGACTTCGGACCCCGATCCGGCGACGACCGGTACATCCTCTATACGGGGGGAACCACCGGCATGCCCAAGGGCGTGGTCTGGCGCCACGAAGACGTCTTCTTCGCACTCGGCGGGGGCATCGACCCGGTCGCGAACACGCGCCTCACGCACCCAGGCGCGCTGGTCGAGCAAGCATTGGCCGGCGCCCCTTCGACGATGCTCCCGATCGCCCCGCTCATGCACGGTGCCACGCAGTGGGGCGTCATGGGCGGCGCCTTCCGCGGGAACAAGACGGTGCTGGTCGCGAAGTTCGCGCCACGAAGGGTGTGGGAGCTGATCGCCGAAGAGAAGGTGAACGCAGTGATGATCACGGGCGACGCAATGGCGCGCCCGCTCCTCGAAGCGCTCGACGAACCCGGGTTGGCTGATGTCGACCTGTCGTCGTGGTTCTCGTTGGGCAGCACCGCGGCACTCTTCTCCCCCTCCGTGAAGGACCAGTTCATCGATCGGTTCCCGAACCTCGTCATCGCCGAAGCCGTCGGCGCGTCAGAGAGCGGCTCGAACGGGTACGCGATGGTTCAGAAGGGCAAGACCGCGATGAAGGGCGGGCCGACCGTGACGCCCATCATGGACACCGTGGTGCTCGACAAAGACCTACGGGTCGTGCCGGCGGGCTCGGATGTCATCGGCAAGCTCGCGCGGAAGGGCAACATCCCGCTCGAGTACTACAAGGACCCGGTCAAGTCGGCCGAGACTTTCGTCACAGCGCAAGACGGCACGCGCTACTCGATCCCCGGCGATTACGCGACCGTCGAGGTCGACGGCACGATCACGATCCTCGGACGAGGTTCGGTCTCGATCAACTCCGGGGGCGAGAAGATCTACCCGGAAGAGGTGGAGGGCGCGGTGAAGTCCCACCCCGATGTCTACGACTGCACGGTCGTCGGCGTGCCCGACGAGCGGTGGGGCCAGCGTGTGGTCGCGGTCGTGCAGCTTCGCGACGGCGCGGCGCCGACCTTGGAGTCGATCCAGGAGCATTGTCGAACCCTGATCGCCGGGTACAAGGTGCCTCGAGCCCTGCACATCGTCGACACCATCCAACGATCCCCGAGCGGCAAGCCCGACTACCGCTGGGCTGCAAGTATCGCGGCGAACGAGCATCAGCGAGTGAGCTCGCCAGCGAGCGAACGACCGCGGGTCGGGCACCCAGCGGCTTTGCCGCTTGGTACCCAGGAGACGGAGCCTGCGGAGTCGACCAGCGGGTTGGTGCCCGACCCGCAGAGAGCGAGCGAATACAGATGAGAACGCGCGCCACCGAGATGTTCGGCATCGACCTGCCGATCTTCGCGTTCAGCCACTGTCGTGACGTGGTCGCCGCGGTCAGCAAGGCCGGCGGCATGGGCGTGCTCGGTGCGCTCGCGTTCACACCAGAAGAGCTCGAGATGGAGCTCAACTGGATCGACGAGCACGTTGACGGCAAGCCCTACGGCGTCGACGTGGTGATGCCCGCGAGCTACGCGGGTCAAGGTGGGGATCTCGACCCCGACCGGATGGCCGAGCAGCTTGCCGACATGATCCCGCAGGAGCACAAGGACTTCATCGAGAAGGTGCTCAACGACCACAACGTGCCGCCACTCCCGGCCGACGAGGACATCGGCAGCGGGCTCCTCGGCTGGACGCACGAAGGCGCACGCCCCCAGGTCGACATCTCGCTCGCGCACCCGATCGCGCTGCTGGTCAACGCGCTCGGCCCCCCGCCGAAGGACATCGTCGACGAAGCACACGAGCACGGCGTGAAGGTGGCCGCCCTCATCGGCTCGGTGCAGCAAGCCGAGCGTCAGGTGAACCAGGGCGTCGACATGATCATGGCGCAGGGCTACGAAGCCGGCGGCCACACCGGCGACGTCGGCGTGATGGTGCTCGTGCCCGAAGTCGTCGACGCGGTCGGCGACCGCGTGCCGGTGCTCGCAGCCGGCGGCGTGGGCAGCGGTCGACAGATGGCCGCGTCGATCGCACTCGGTGCAGAAGGCGTGTGGACCGGTTCGATCTGGCTGACGACGGCGGAGAGCGGCACCGCTCCCCTTGTCATGGACAAGCTGCTGGCGGCGAACTCGCGCGACACCGTTCGCTCACGAGTGATCAGCGGCAAGCCGGCCCGTCAGCTCCGCACCGCGTGGACCGACGCGTGGGAGGGGCCCGACTCACCGGGCTACCTCCCGATGCCCCTCCAGTACATGGCGACATCGGAAGCGCAGCGCCGGATCGCTCGAGCACAGAACCGCGAGCTCCAGGGCATGCCGGTTGGACAGATCGTGGGCCGGATGAATGCGGTGCGCCCGGTGCGCGACGTCGTGTTCGACCTGATCGAGGAGTTCGTCGAGGTGACGGAGCGGCTCGACAAGCTGCGCGACGAGGAGTAGCTCGACCTGCCTGCCGTCTTCGTGCACGGTGTTCCCGACACGAGCGGGCTGTGGGATCTCGTGCTCGCGCAGCTCGCGCGTGACGACGTCGTCGCGCTCCAGCTGCCGGGTTTCGGCGCGCCGGTGCCGGACGGCTTCTCGTGCACGAAAGAGGCTTACGCGGACTGGGTCGCCGACCAAGCGAACGCGCTCGGTGAGCCGGTCGATCTGGTTGGCCACGACTGGGGATCGATGCTCGTGCAACGAATCGCCACGATCCACCCCAAGCTCGTGCGCACGTACACGCTGTGCGATGGCGCGGTCAGCGGGCCGTTGCAGTGGCACGACCTTGCGCAGCAGTGGCAGACACCCGAGGTCGGTGAGCAGGTGATGGAGATGATGACGCCCGAGGTGGTCGAACCTGTGATGCGTGACGCCGGGCATCCGGATCCTGTCGGTTGTGCCCGAAGCGTCGACGATCGGATGAAGCAGGCGATCCTGAAGCTCTACCGCTCGGCGATCGATGTCGGTACCGAATGGGACCCCGGCGAGCGGCCGCGCGCGACCCGCGCTGATCTTGTGGGGTCGCGATGACTCGTTTGCGAAGCCGACGCGAGGTGAGACCGCCGCTGCCGCGGCGAACGCGCGGTTCGAGGTCCTCGACGGCGGGCACTGGGCGATCTTCGAGCACCCGGACCAGACCGCCCAAGCCATCGAAGCGCACTGGGCCGCCGCCGGCTGACACGGATTCTCCTCCGCTGAGGATTACCGTCGATTGGCACCATGGCACTCCAACCGCAGCAGCGAGCGATGGCGATCCTCGCCGGGGTCTTCGGCGGCGGTCTGCTGATTGCGTTCCTCGCCGTGAGCCTCATCAGCGGCGACGACAAGAAGGGCAAGAACATCTCCGTCGGACCCAACCAGCCGAGCACCTCGACGTCGAGCTCGACCTTGGTCACGTTGCCGCCAAACCTCCCGTCCACGCTCGGAACGGCGCCGCAGCCGCCGCCGGTGACCCCGCCCACCGGCGTCACCCCAGGGACCGTGGTCGTCGTGCCCACCACGCCCCCACCGACGACCGGGACGACTGCGCCGACCACTCCCACCACGAGCCCGCCGACCGTCGCCGAAGAGCTCGAAGCGCTGCTCGAGGAGACCCTGCTCGGCGGTGAAGAGCCGCCACCGCCCGATACGCCGCCGCGCGTGCGCGTCACCTACAACGCGGACGACTTCGTGCGCGTGTCGTGGGATCTCGACGAGACGCTCTCCGAAGAAGAGCAGCGCTACGCGGCACGTGAGGAGGCGAGCGCAATCCTGCGCATCGTCCAGGGATACGACCGGATCGGCGACGAGCCCATCATCTTGCGCGCGTTTCTCCCCGATCCCGACGACCCGGACGCAACGATCCGCGTCGTGCGTCTCGTGTTCCAGCGCGACACGCTCGATGCCATCGACTTCGACACGGTCGACCCGTTGACGATCTTCGAGCTCGCGGATGACGCCGAGATCCAGCCGTCGCTCGAGCCGGCCCCACCGCCGACGACGTCGACGTCCTCGACCACCACCACGACCTAACTCGAGGCTGCCCGCTCGAACGCAGGCTAAAGGCGTTGGAGGATGCTCGCGGTGCCGATCGAGCCGCCGCAGCACATCGTGACGAACGCGAGCTCCTTGTCGGAGCGCTCGAGCTCGTGCAAGGCGGTGGTGATCAGCCGGGCACCCGTCGAGCCCACGGGGTGACCGAGCGCGATCGCGCCGCCGTTGATGTTCACCCGGTCGAGATCGGGCTTGTGCACCTGCGCCCACGACAGCACTACCGCGGCGAACGCCTCGTTGATCTCGAACACGTCGAAGTCGCTCATCGCCATGCCGGACCGGTCGAGCATCTTGTAGGTGGCGTCGACCGGGCCATCGAGCAGGTAGTACGGATCGGAACCGGTCACGAGCTGGTGCAGCAGCTTGGCGCGCGGCTTGAGCCCCAACGCCTTCGCCTTGTCCTCGTCCATCCAGAGGACGGCGGCGGCCCCGTCGGAGATCTGCGACGACGAGCCAGCCGTGTGCTTGTAGCCCTCGACGACCGGCTTGAGCTTGGCGAGACCCTCCATCGTCGTCTCGCGTAGACCCTGGTCGCGCGAAATGAGCTGCGTCTCACCCGTCGGCTCGCCGTCGTCACCGAGCACCGGCGTCTCGATCGGCGCAACCTCGCGCTCGAAACGAGCCTCGTCCCACGCCTGCTTCGCCTTGCGCTGGGAGTGAAAGCCCCACTCGTCGAGGTCCTCGCGCGTGATCCCGCGGTTGTCGGCGATGCGGTCCGCCGCGCCGAATTGGCCATTGGGCGGGTCGTCCCACGGCCACGGCTCGGTACGACCGTTCCCGGGACCGTTGTAGACGTTCGCGCCGAGCGGCACGTGGCTCATCTGCTCGACGCCGCACGCGATCGTGATGTCGGCGCCACCCGCGGCGATCAAACCTGCCGCGAGATGGTTCGCCTGCTGTGCCGACCCGCATTGCGTGTCGACCGTGGTGCACGCGGTCGAGTATGGGAGCCGGTCCTGACCGGCGCTGAGCCATGCGTTGCGCGTGACGTTCGAGCCCTGCTCGCCCGCCTGGGTCACACACCCACCGACGACCTCGTCAACGGTTGCCGGATCGATACCGGCGCGCGCGATGACGTGCTCGAGCGCGTGGCGCAGCGTCTCCGTGGCCTTCAGGCCGGACAACCAGCCGTTCTTCTTGCCGATCGGTGTGCGAACAGCCTCGACCATCACCGGCTGGCCCATGCGTACGGTCCTTCCACCTCGTAGAGGAACACCTGTCAGCGTCCTGCGCCACGGTTCATGTGACGGGGCGTCAGTTTAGAATCCGCCGCACCTTGACTCCCATCGACGGATCCACTCCTCCCTCAAGACCCCAGCCGGCCCCGAAAGCCCCGCCGACCCCTCATCCCGTGCTGTACGTGCACCCAGACCGCGACGTGACCCCGGCCGTCGCCGCGGCTCGCCGAGCCACACTCGCCACCCGTCGGATCATCGCGGCGACCGTGAACGGCAGCGCCCCGGCGCCTGATCTGGAGGCTGCGGCCGACAGCCTGGAGCGGCTCGCGGACACGCTGGAGCCGCACGCGCGCACCTCTCGATACGACGGGACGCCGGGAGTCCAACTCGGCGGCGACAACACCGCGATCCTCGAGTCACACCCGATGATCGGCCCATCGAACCCGCTCGCCCCGCCGATGGCCCTCAGCCGCGACCGTGACGGAGCGTGCGCGACCGCGATCTACGGGCACCAATACGAGGGACCCCCGGGCCGCGTGCACGGCGGCTTCATCGCCGCCGCGTTCGACCAGGTGGTCGGCGCAGCCGCGGCCCTCTCGGGCAAGGCGTTCTTCACGGGCACCCTCACCGTCCGCTATTTCGCGCCGACGCCGCTGCACGTGCCCGTGCAGTTCGAGGGGACGCTCGACGGTATCGAGGACCGTCGCATCCACGCGAGCGCTCGCCTCCTGGTCGACGGCAAGGTCACGGCTGAGGCCGAGGGCGTGATGGTGACCGTCCCCGACGCCACGTTTCACGGAATCTGACGCAATGGCTGGACCACTGGCGGGGATCCGGGTGGTGGAGCTCGTCGGGCTCGGTCCCGGACCCTTCTGCGGCATGGTGCTCGCCGACCTCGGTGCCGACGTCTTGCGCGTGGACCGCGCCGAGGTGGCGCGCGCAACCGATCACACGAAGCCCGCGACAAACGCGATGCACCGCTCGAAACGAGCGATCGGGGTCGACCTCAAGACCGACGAGGGAGTCGACACGGTGCTACGGATCACCGACGCGGCCGATGTGCTCTTCGAGGTGTTCCGGCCCGGTGTGGCCGAGCGCCTCGGGATCGGGCCCGATGTCGCGTGCGCTCGCAACCCGCGCCTCGTGTACGGGAGGCTCACGGGGTGGGGTCAGGATGGACCACTCGCGAGCGCGGCGGGCCATGACATCGACTACATCGCGGTCGCCGGTGCACTCGAAACGCTCGGCCGGGCGGGCCAGCCGCCCACGCCACCGATCAACATCCTGGGCGACTTCGCCGGCGGCGGCATGCTCTTGGCGCTCGGAATCGCGGCTGCGCTCTTCGAACGCGAGCACAGCGGCAAGGGGCAGGTGGTCGATGCCGCGATGGTCGACGGCGCGGCGCTGATGCTGACGCCGTTCTACGCCGCGCGCGCCTCGGGCTTCTGGGGTGACCGCGGCACGAACCTGCTCGACACCGGCGCACCGTTCTACGAGGTCTACGAGTCTGCGGACGGGCGCTGGGTGGCGGTGGGCGCGATCGAGCCGCAGTTCTATGCGGCACTGCTCGACGTGCTCGGCCTCGACCCCACCGAGCTTCCCGACTGCGACGACCCGGTGAGCTGGCCTGCACTCAAGGAGCGCTTCGCGTCGATCTTCGCGACCCGCACCCGTGACGAATGGTGCGCGCTCGCCGACGGACGCGACGCATGCATCGCGCCGGTGCTGACGCCGGACGAGGCGCGGGCCCATCCGCACAACCGCGCGCGCGGCACGTTCTTGGAGTTGGGGGGCGTGCCCCAGCCCGCGCCGGCACCGCGGTTCTCACGGACCTCCGCGCCGACTCCCACTCCGCCGGAGCATCCGGGTGCGAACACCTCGGATGCGCTCTCGAGCTGGGGCTTCGATCGCGATGAAGTCGACAAGCTCGTCCGATTGGGAGTAGTCGTTTGAAGCAAGTGTCCGCGGCGCAGGTACCCTGCGCCCACTCAGCGGTCGCCGAAGTGGAGAAGTGCGGCCCGGCGCGCCGCGCCGAGAGCGGGAGATGAGATGCCGGTCCCCGAGCAGCGCGACCTCGAGCAGGCCCGCGGCATCCTCGCCGCCTGGCTGGCAACGAAGATCCCCGGCGCGAGTGACGTCGACGTCGGCCCCATCGGCGGACCAGGCTCGACGGGCTTCTCGAACGAGAGCCTCATCTTCGATGCGTCGTGGAGCACCGACGGCACCCGTCACACGGAAGGGCTCGTCGTTCGGCCCAAGCCGATCCACCACACGGTCTTCCTCGAGCAGGACTTCGAATCGCAGTACCGGGTGCTGTCTGCTCTCGCCGAACACACGAACGTGCCCGTCCCTCCGATCAAGTGGTACGAGCCCGACGCCGGAATCCTCGGCTCGCCCTTCTTCGTCATGGGCAAGATCGACGGCATCGTGCCGGCGGACGCGCCCCCGTACACGATCTCGGGATGGCTGCTCGAGGACACAAAGCCCGAGCATCGACGAACACTGGTGGAGAGCGGGATCGAGGCGCTCGCTGCGGTCCACGCCGTCGACTGGAGGGCGCTCGGCTTGGAGTTCCTCGACAAGCCGCAATACGGCGCGCTCGGCTTCAAGCAGCAGCTCCGTTACTACGAGCGATCGTTCGAGTGGGCGAACCCCGACAAGCCTGCCCCCCCTATTGCGGCAGCGACGCTCGAATGGGTGCAGGCCCACGCGCCGGCCAGTGACCCCGAGATCACACTGTGCTGGGGTGACGCGCGCATCAACAACCAGCTCTTCGGCCCCGACTTCCGCGTCGTCGCGGTGCTCGACTGGGAGATGGTCACGCTCGCGGACCCGATGATGGACCTCGCGTGGTGGCTCTTCCTTGACCGCCACTTCCACGAGGGGATGCCTGCCCCGCGCATGGAGGGCTTCCCGACGCGGGAAGAGATGATTGCTCACTACGAGAAGGTCAGCGGGCGTACGGCACGGGACCTCGAGTTCTACGAGATGTTCGGGGGTCTGCGCTTCGCGGTCGTGATGATGCGCATCGCCAAGCTCCTGGTCGAGTTCGAGATCCTCCCGCCCGACAACGACGTCGCCGAGAACAACGCCGTGACCCGTGTGCTCGCGGAGATGCTCGACCTCCCCCAACCGGGCCCGGGCATGTCCAACTACGCCGGCGCCGACTGACGCCGATACTCTGTCGCCCGCATGGCTGGAACAACCGTGGGTGCCCGGCTGCGCTGCGGCACGTGTGGCACCGAGATCATCGTGGTGAAGGCCACCGACACCGACGTGTCGTGCTGCGACGCGCCCATGGCTCCGCGAGAGGGCTGAGGCGAATCGTGCCGAACCAGCTCGGGAAGCGCTACCAGTGCCCGACGTGCGAAGCCACCGTGCTCGTCACGAAGGCGGGCGACGGGGACCTCTCCTGTCACGGGCAGCCGATGGAGGTCGCACAGGCCAAGCCGCTGCCGTCGTCCGACTGACACCGCGGACACGACAGGATCGGGAGTCGTCGGCGTGAACATCGCGATGCTCCTGGAGATGGCCGCCGACGGCTTCGGCGACCGCGTCGCCTTCGGATCCAGCGCGGATGGGCTGACGTTCACACGCCTGCGCGAGGTGGCAACCGGCGTGGGCGCCCACGTGGAGCGCGCCGGCGCACACACCGTCGCTTTGGTGCACGAGACGTCGCCGCTCGTGCCGGCCGCGCTGTTCGGTGCCGCATGGGCCGGAGCCGCGTACGCGCCTCTGAACTACCGGCTCCCCGACACCGCCCGCGAGGAGCTGCTCGAGCGACTCTCACCAGCTGCCGTCGCCGAGAGCCTCTGGCTCGAGATGCCGATGGACGCGGGGCGGGCGTTCCCGGACGAGCCCGACGGACCCGCCGTGGTGTTGTTCACCAGCGGTACCTCGGCGGAGCCCAAGGCGGCCGTGCTCACCCACGATCAGCTGCTCGCGTATCAGCTCAACACGGTCGAGTTCGCTTCGGCTGACGAGAGCGAAGCGGTGCTCGTTTCGGTGCCCCCGTTTCACATCGCGGGCGTGACGGCGGTGCTCAGCTCCACCTACGCGGGTCGGCGGATCGTGCCCCTGGCGCGGTTCACGGCAGAGGACTGGATCGCCACCGCGCGCAGCGAGGCCGTGACGCACGCGTTCGTGGTCCCCACGATGCTCGCCCGCATCGTCGCGGTCATGGAAGACGACCCCGACGCGGCGCTCCCCGCGCTCCGGCACCTCGCGTACGGAGGGGCGCGGATGCCCGCGCCAGTGCTGGAGCGGGCGTTGCGCCTGCTCCCAGACGTTGGTTTCGTGAACGCCTACGGGCTCACTGAGACCAGCAGCACTGTGAGCGTGCTCGGACCCGACGATCACCGCGCGGCCCTTGCCGACGACGCTCGCGCGCGCGTTCGACTCTCGTCGGTCGGTCGTCCGGTCCCGGGTATCGAGGTTCGCGTCGTCGATGTCGACGGGGGCGAGGTCGGCGCCGATGAAGCGGGCGAGATCCTCGTACGCGGCGCGCAGGTGTCAGGCGACTATGTCGGCGAGGGGTCCCAACGCGACGGCGACGGTTGGCTCCACACCGGGGACCGCGGTCGCGTCGACGCCGAGGGGTACCTCTTCGTGGAGGGTCGCGGGGACGACACGATCATCCGTGGCGGCGAGAACATCGCGCCGGCTGAGATCGAGGACGCGCTCCTGCATCATCCCGCGGTGTCGTCGGCGGCCGTCGTCGGATTGCCCGACGAAGAGTGGGGCGAGCGGGTCGCCGCCATGGTGTCCCTCCGTGCGAATGCCAGCGTGACCGCCGACGAGCTGCGCACATTCGTGCACGACCGCATCGGATCACTCAAGACCCCCGAGTCGATCGCGGTGCGAGAAGAGCTCCCCCACACCGCGACCGGCAAGATCCTGCGCCGCGAGGTGAAGGCCGAGCTCGAAGCGCTCTGAGTCGGGTTACGGCGACCAGTCGGGGGTGCGGACGTCCATCGTCGGCATGTCCGCCGGTGCTTGACCCATCGAGATGGCGATCTTCGAGAAGCCCATGAAGAGCGCGATGCCCATCGCAAGCTCGACCACTTGTCCCTTATCGAAGTGCTCCGCCATCTCAGTGCGCAGCGCGTCCGGGTACTCGGCTCCCCCACCCAGGAACACGTCGGTGAAGCGGACGACCGCCTTCTCCAGATCGGTCAGCTTGCTGGCCTCGAAGCCCTCGTCGACAAGTGCGACGCGCGCTTCCGTGAGCCCCTGCTGCTTCGCGACCGCGAAGCGCACGTTCCGTCAGTAACCGCAGTCGGTGATGCGCGCGTTGCGGATGCGCGCGATCTCCTTGAGGGGTTGTGGGACGGTGCCGTGGCTCCAGAGCGTGCCGTAGAGACGAAGGAACGCAGCCAACGTCTCCGGCTGCTCGCCGAGCGGGCTCGCGGTGATCGCTGGATCGGCGTCGGTCGGCAGCTCCAGCGGGGACCCCGGCGCCGGTGGATCCACGATCCCCGCCTGCGCGTCGCTGTGGGCTTCACCACAGAGGAGACGCTGGAAGCGGGTGAAGCCATCGAAGAGCGCAAGCGCTTCGGTGAGGGCGACGACCTCGGCGCTGCTGAAGTGCTCATGCAGGTCGGCGCGCATTGCATCGTCCACGCCGTGAGGGTCCAGCACGAACTGTTCGGAGTAGCCGAGCGCGGCGCGTTGCCCGTCGGTGAAACACTCCGCAGTCGGCCACTCGGACAAGCGCGAGACGTGCTTGTCGGTGAGGCCGGCTTCGACCGCGGGGCGCGTGCGGACCGCGAGCTCGCTTTCACACCCGAGGAGCTGGGCGACGCGCAGCCGGCAGAGCTCGAGCACCACCGGGTCGATCAGGCGGCGCGCCCAGAACACGCCGATGAAGTCGCGGTACGGCCCGGCCAGGTCCGGACGCCGGTCGAGGACCTCGTCGAAGGTGGCGCCGCGGTCAGTCACAGGCCCATGAAGCTGCCGCCGTCGCAGACGATCGTCTGGCCCGTCACGTATCCACCTTCGTCGCTGGCGAGGAAGACCGCCACCCCGCCGATGTCGCGCTCGGGATCACCGATGCGCCGGAGCGAAGCTCGTGCCTCGACCCGCTCCTTCAACACCGGGTTCTCCGCGAATGCCCCCGCGAGCGCGGGGGTCTCGGCTACGGGTGCGATGGCATTCACCGTGACGCCTCGCGGGCCCCATTCCTTCGACAGGCTCTTCGTCATCGCCCGCTGCGCGGCCTTCACCGCCGAGTAGAGCGGGATGTTCACGCTGCCTTCGACCCCTGCGGGAGACGTGAGCAGGATGAATCTTCCCTTTGCACCTGCGTCTCGCAGATGTGGGTAGGCAAGCACTGCGCTATAGAACGAGCCCCACACGGCAGTACGCGAGTTGTCCTCCCACAGATCGAGCCCGACCTCCTCGAGGCGATGCGGCGTGCCACCGCGGAACGCGTTGTGCACCATGATCTCGAGCGCGCCGTAGCGCTCCACTGTTTTCGCAACGCACGCAGCCACTTCGGTTCGGCTCGTCACGTCGGTGACGATGCACGTCGCTTCGCCGCCGCGGGCGCGGATCTCATCGGCGGCCGGCTCGCCGGTCTCGGCGCGGCGGGCCGCAATCACCACGTTGGCGCCTGCGGCTGCGAACGCGTGCGCGATGCCCAAGCCCACTCCCTGCCCGGCGCCGGTGACGATAGCGGTGCGGCCGGTCAAGCGACTCACGGTGCCA
Source organism: Acidimicrobiia bacterium (assembly GCA_040881685.1). Lineage (NCBI taxonomy): Bacteria > Bacillati > Actinomycetota > Acidimicrobiia > Acidimicrobiia bacterium. Next base: position 40,206 of record JBBECS010000040.1, read on the forward strand.
TCCAAACTCCGCCGTCGGCGCTGATCGTGGCGCCGGTGACGAAGTGCGACGCGTCGCTGGCGAGGAACACGGCCAGCGGTCCGAGGTCCTGCTCCGCGTCACCTGGCCCACCGAGGGCAGCCGGTGCCAGTGAGACGGTCGTGGACTCCACGCCGATCGGGACGTGCTCCGGTGCCGGCGCAACACAGTTGAGTGTGATGCCGTCCGGACCCCATTGACGCGCGGCGGCCTTGATCAACACGCGTTGGGCTTCGACGGCAACCGTGTAGGGCACGAGACGCGCCGCGCCCGACATCGACACCGTCGGAGTCACCAGGAGCACGCGCCCGTCGCGGCCGCGCAGATGCGGGAACGCCGCCTGGAGCAGGAACAGTGTGCCGCGGAGCGACATCTCCCAGACGGCTTCGAACCGCGCGTCGTCCACGTCGGCGAAGTCGCACTGCTCGAAGGCAATCGTGGGCGTTGCCGCGTGCAGCAGCACGTTGATCGGACCGAGGGCGTCGGCGACGAGACCGAGCGCGTCATCGGCGGAATCGCGCGACGACCAGTCCGCCGAGATGGCCGCGGCGCGAGCATCGGCCGCTTCGAGGTCGGCTACAGCGGGAGCTAGCTCGTGTGCATCGCCGAGGAGGGCGACGGAGGCACCGGCACGGCCGAGCGCGAGTGCGAGACCGCGGGCGAGGGGCAGCTCGGCCCCCGTGACTGCGGTGACCCGACCGTCGAGCCTCGTCGTCGTCACGCCGACGGGATCTGAACGGGGAGCTCCTTGATGCCGTGGATGAAGTTGGAGCGGAGACGGCGCGGCGGCCCGGCTGGCTCGAGATCGGGGAACCGGGTGACAAGCTCTTCGAACATCACGCGAGCTTCGAGCCGCGCCAGACTCGCACCCAGGCAGAAGTGCGGGCCACCGGCGCCGAACGCGACATGGTCGTTCGGCGTGCGCCCCACGTCGAAGCGGTCGGGATGCTCGAACGCTGCATCGTCGCGGTTCGCCGACACGTACCACATGACCACCTTGTCGCCGGCGCTGATCGCTTGGCCGCCGAGCTCGGTGTCGGCACGGGCAGTACGGCGGAAATGCATGACGGGAGTGACCCACCGCAACATCTCCTCGATCGCTGACGGCAGAAGCTCCGGATCGGCCGCCAGGCGCGCTCGTTGTTCAGGATGCTCGAACAGCGTGTTCACCCCGCCCGTCACGAGGTTGCGCGTCGTCTCACTTCCAGCATTCATGAGGAGCATGAAGAAGAGGTCCACGTCCATCTGCGTGAGGCGGTCGCCGTCGACCTCGGCCGCGAGCAGCACACTGAGGAGATCGGCGCCGTCACCACCAGTGCGCTCGCCACACAGTCGGTCGGCGTACGCGAACATCTCCGCCATCGCAGCTCGTGCATCGTCGATCGTCCCGCCGAGGTCGGGATCGTCGATGCTCATCATCTTCTCGGTCCATGCGAACACGGTGTGCCGCTCGTCCTCGGGCACGCCCACGAGCTCGGCGATCACCTGGAGCGGGAGCTCGACCGACACCTCGGTCACGAGATCGAACGCGCCGTTGGCCGCCGCCGCGTCGAGCAGGCGACTCACGATCTCGCGGATGCGCGGCTCCAGGATCGTGATCTGCCGGGGCGTGAAGCCGCGGTTCACGAGCTTGCGCAGCTGGGTGTGACGAGGCGCGTCCTGGTTCAGCATGATCTCGCCGGCACCGCCACCGTCGCCGTCGACGTCCTTGATCATCGTATTGGGATTCGACCCGAAGAGCTGCGGGTGGCGCGACACCTCGAACACGTCGTCGTATCCCGTCACCGCCCAGTAGCCAGGACCATCGGGCTCCGGGAGGAAGCACACGGGCGATTCCTCGCGCAGCCGCCGAAAGACCTCGTGCGGCGGACCCGACTCGAAGAGGCTGAGATCGAAGAGGTCCGGCTTGTCTCGCTCGCTCACTGCGGCCCGGGATACCCGGCCCGCGGCCGTTCGCTCACTGGGTGAGCTCCCTGCACTCACTCCGTTCGCTCCGGGAGCCGCACGTCGCACGCGACGTCGAGCTTGAGCACCTGGGTGAGGCGCCCGAAGCCGAGGAAGTCGGCGATGCAGATCGTAAGGTCGAGCACGTCGGCATCAGAGAACGACGCGCGCAACCGTTCGAAGAACGCGTCGTCGATGTTGAGATGGTCGAGCGCGAACCGCTCGGCGTACTCGATCGCGACGCGCTCCGCCTCGGAGTACTCCGGGCTATCCCGGTGCTCGGCCACGTGTGCATACAGGTCCTCGGTGACGCCTTGTTCCCGCAACTGCGGGATCCGCCAACCCAGTCAGATGGGGCAGTCGTTGATCTGCGCGATCCGCATGCGCACTGCTTCACGCACACGGCCAGGAAGCTTGCTCTTGCTGTAGACCGCGTCGGACAGGACGGCGACCGGCTCCCCGAGCTCGGGTCGCAGCGACCACACTCGGTAGATCTCCGGTTGATCGCCGTCCGGAACATCAATGCGCGCCATCACACACTCTCCCTTGTTCGGTGCGGAGCGTACTTCCCGCTGGTCAGCGCAGCCGCGACGGTGTCGCGCATACTCACGTCCAGCATTCCTCCGACACCCCGATCGACAAGCTCCTTCGCCGCGCCCGCAGCATGGAGACCTGCCAACGGATCAGCGACGGCATCGCCCACGAACACCGGCGCGTTTGAGCCGCCGGCGGCCACCGCGAGGCCACCCGCTGCCGCGGCGTCGTCTCCGAACGCGACGCGGTCACGCCACTCGTTCGCCATGCCGTAGCCGGTGATCGCAACCCAGATCAGGCCTTCGTGCATCGCACGGCGCTCGAGGTCGAGCCCGAGTTGCTCGATCGCACGCGGGCGCGCGGAGGTGACCACCACGTCGGCGTCGTCCAGCAGACGCACGACGTCCGGCACGCCGATGGTGCGCTGCTCCTTGGCGCCGTTCAATCGCTCCCAGAACTCTGGGTCGCCGCCACGTGCGCCGTCGGGTCGGCCTGCGAGCTCCACCTTGACGACCCTCGCACCCGTACCACCAAGGAGCCGCGCACACAGCGGCCCGGCCCAGAGCGCCGAGAGGTCGACGACGACTGTTTCGCCGCCGCCCGTTCGCCGAGGCGCACCGCGTGTCACGTGCACTGGTGTGCCCTCTGGCGCCTCGACGGCCACAGCCGCGGGGATGCCGAGCAGCTGCGCTCGCTCGACGGCGGTGTCCGCATCGACTTCGACCAAGTGCGCCGACACGGCGTCCCATGGCGCGCCGCTCCAGTCATGCTCCATCCACGCGCCGAGGAGCTCGATGTCGGATCGGCGAGCCAGGTTCACCGCGATCCAACGCTCGTCGGCAGCCGGGAGCAAGCGGCAGGTGCCGCCGGCCGACACGGTGCCGTTCGGCGCGATCTCGAGGATCTCGGCACGCTCACGCAGGAGCGCCGGTCCGTCCACCCCCAATCGATGACCCAGCGCACTCGCCGCGAGGTCGAGCACTCGTTCGGCGACTTCGACGCTCAACGAAAGACCATCCTTGTCAACTGAATACCAGCCTCGTCAACGAAAGACCTCCCCGCCGTTCACGTCGAGCGCTTGCCCCGTGATGACTGATGACATGTCTGAGGCGAAGAACACTGCGGCGTTCGCACAATCCTCGTCGGGCGGGATCTCCCGGAGCGGGATCTGCGACGCGATCTCGTCGTAGCTGTCCTGCGGCGACTTCCCCGTCTGCTTCTCCATCATCGAGAAGTACATCTCGACGCTCGGGCCCCACATCCAACCCGGCACGATCGAGTTCACCCTGATCCCGTGCGCTCCAAGCTCCTTTGCGAGCACCTGCGCGGCCGTGATCAGCGCACCCTTCGACGTGGCGTAGCCGCCCTGGAGCGGCAGCACCTTGCGCTGGATCATCGAGTTCACGAACACGATCGATCCCGAGCCCTGCGACTTCATCACGGGGATGGCCGCGTGCGTGAGGTTGAGGCTCCCGAAGAGGTTCACCTCCATGATGCGGCGCCATGCGTCCAGGTCGACGCTCTCGAATGGCTGGAACACGTCGGGCGCGAACGCGTTGTGCACGAGCACGTCGAGCTTCCCGAGCTCACTGGTGGCGGTCTCGACGAGGCGCTGACACTGTTCGGTGTCGGTGATGTCGGTCGGCACGCTCACCGCCCGCTGCCCCAGCCGCCCCACTTCGCCTTGCACCTCGAGCAGGTACGACTCGGTGCGTGCGCCGAGCACCACGTCGGCGCCCTCGCGTGCGAACGCGAGCGAGATCTCCTTGCCAAGTCCGGGACCGACGCCCGAGACGATGCACACCTTCCCTTCGAGAAGCATGCGAGTCAGTCCATCGTCCGGCCGCAGTTCACGTCGAGCGTCTGACCGGTGATGACACGCGACAGGTCGGCGGCGAAGAACAGGACCGCTTGGGCGATCTCGTCGGGGCTGGGGATGTGATGGAGCGGGTTCATCGCCTTGATCTCCTCGGCGACGGCATCGGCGCTGATCCCGCGCTGCTCCGCGTTCCACGCGAAGTACTCCCGCAACGGGTCGCCGAGGATGTGCCCCGGCGCGACGCAGTTGACGCGTATCCCGTCGCCGCCGAGCTCCTTCGCCATCACCTGCGCCGCCGTCGTGAGAGCACGCTTCGACGCCGCATAGCCCGCCAGCAGCGGGATCGGGTTCTTCACCGAGAGCGTGGTGATCATGACGATCGATCCCCCACCGACAACCTTCATGCGCGGAACCGCCGCTTGGCACAGCTGCAGCGTGCCGAACACGTTCACATCGATCGGCGTGCGCCAGCGCGCGGGATCGAAGCCGTCGAACGGGTCGCGCCAATCCTCCTCGGCGTACGCGTTGTTCACCAGCACGTCGAGGCGGCCGAGCTCGGTAACCGCGGTGTCGACGAGACGGTGGCACTGACCGACGTCGGTGATGTCTGTCGGAACGCACAGCGCACGGCGCCCGAGCGCTTCGACCTCGGCGGCCACATCACGGAGCTTCGCTTCGTTGCGTGCGCCGAGCGCCACGTCAGCTCCGGCGCGAGCCAGCGCCAGCGCGATCGAACGGCCCATGCCCGGCCCGATGCCCGACACGATCGCGACGCGATCGGCAAGCAATCCGGTGGTGTCCACTGCTGCCGTCACGCTTCCCCCTGCTGCTGGCATCGCCTAAGTGGAACATGTTCTACTTCTTGGCCATGCACTTCAACCTCGCCGATCTCTTCGAGATCGTCGTCGACACCTGCCCCGACCGGCTCGCCCTTGTCGCCGGCGACCAACGCCGGACCTACGGGGAGCTCGACGAGCGGGCGAACCGGCTGGCCCACCACCTGCTCGACTCCGGGGTGACCCCAGGGGACCCGGTCGCGGTCCTGGCTTGGAATCGGGCGGAATGGGTCGAGGCCGAGCTCGGGATCTACAAGGCCCGGGCATCGGTCATCAACGTCAACTACCGGTACGTCGCCGACGAGCTGCGCTACATGTTCGAGAACTCCGACGCCGTGGCCCTCGTCTTCGAGCGCGCCTTCGCTCCTGTCCTGGCCCAACTGCGGGACGCGTGCCCGAAGCTGAAGCACCTCGTCGTCCTCGATGACGGGAGCGGCGATCTTGACGAGCAGGAAGCCTCGGCGAAGGCGATCGCCGACCTCGGCGCGGTCGAATACGAGGTCGCGCTGGCCCAGGCGTCGCCCGCACGGGACTTTGCGCCTCGCTCCCCCGACGACCTCTACATCCTCTATACGGGGGGCACCACCGGTCTGCCCAAAGGTGTGCTGTGGTGCCAGGAGGACATCTTCTTCGCTGCGCTCGGCGGGGGCGGCTTCGGCCAGCCGCCGATCACCAGTGCCGAGGAGCTGGCGACCCGGGTCAACGCCGACGATGCGATGACCGTGCAGATCGTGAACGCGCCGATGATGCACGGCGGAGGTCAGTGGGCGTCGTTCATCAACTTCTTCGCCGGCAACACGGTCGTGCTCAACTGCGACCACCATTACGACGCCGACCGGGTGCTGCGCCTCGCCGAGCGCGAGCGCGCGGCATCCATCATGGTGGTCGGCGACGCGATGGCTCGGCCGCTCGCCGACGCGCTGGCGGAACCCGGCGCGAGCCACGACCTGTCGTCGGTTGCGGTGATCGGCTCGGGCGGCGCCATCCTCTCTTCTGTGGTGCGCGAGCAGCTCCAGGCGCGCCTGCCGAACGCGAAGGTGATGGACAGCTTCGGCGCGTCGGAGACCGGCCACGCCGGCACGGTGCTCGACCTCGAGCGCGGTGGCCCCAAGTTCACGATGAACGAGACCACGAACGTGCTCGACGACGAGGGCCGCCCCGTCGCGCCGGGATCCGGCGAGGTCGGACTGCTGGCGCGCCGCGGCCATATCCCGCTCGGCTACCACAAGGACGAAGCCAAGACCGCGGCGACGTTCCTCGTCGACCCCGACGGTGAGCGCTGGGTGATCCCTGGCGACTCCGCCCTGATCGACGCCGACGGCACGCTGCACCTGCTCGGCCGCGGTTCCGTGTGCATCAACACCGGTGGCGAGAAGGTGTACCCGGAGGAAGTCGAGGCGGTGCTCAAGGCGCACCCCGACGTGTACGACGCGGTCGTCGTCGGTGTGCCCGACGAGCGCTTTCAAGAGCGCGTGGCTGCGATCGTCACGCCCCGCGCCGGTTCCGCGGTGACGTTGGGCGATCTCCAAGACTTCTGTCACGACCGGTTGGCGCGCTACAAGCACCCGCGTCAGCTGCATCTCACCGACGAGATCCCCCGCACCCCCGTCGGCAAGCCCGACTACCGCTGGGCCAAGCGCCTCGCCACTGAGGCGGCGATCGAGCGAAGCGAGTGACCTCGCCGCGGAGCGAGCGGAGCGAACGGAGCGAACGCAGTGAGCGGAAATAGCGGAGTGGGAGCGGAGCAAAGCATGGTCGGCTTCTGGCAGATCGCGCAGGCGAATCCTGATCATCTGGCGATCGTCGATGCCGAGGAGCGGCACGTCGCTGCGGGTGAGCTGCTCGCGTCGTGCAACCAGCTGGTGCACGGCCTCCGGGCGATGGGGCTGGAGCCAGGCGACGCCCTCGCGATGCTGCTGCCGAACTCGGTCGAGGTGTTCGAGCTGTTCCTTGCCGTCGGCCAAGCCGGCTTCTATCTCATTCCGATCAACTGGCACCTTGTCGGCCCCGAGATCGCGTACATCGTGAACGACTGCGAGGCGAAGGTCTTCGTGGCGCACGCCCGGTTCGAGAAGGAAGCCACCGCCGCGGCCGACGAGATCAACTTCCCCGTCGAGGGACGCTTCGCCGTCGGCGGTGACATCCCCGGCTTCCGCGCCTACGACAAGCTCAAAGCCGGGCACCCCACCGACCTGCCCGCCGACCGGCAGGCGGGGCTCGTCATGAACTACACGTCGGGCACGACGGGCAAGCCCAAGGGCGTGCGTCGCCCGCTTCCCGGCGTGGATCCCGAGACCGGCGGTGGCGGGTTCGGCGGCATGCTCTTCATGTTCGGGCTCCAGCCGTTCGACGACAACGTGCACATCGTGGGTTCGCCGCTGTACCACACCGCGGTGCTCGTGTTCTCGGGCTCGGCGATCCACATCGGCCACACGCTCGTGATCATGGACAAGTGGACGCCTGACGAAATGCTGCGGCTCATCGACGAGTACCGCGTCACGAACACGCACATGGTGCCGACCCAGTTCGTGCGGCTCCTCGGGCTCCCTGAGGAGGCTCGCAAGAAGTACGACGTCTCGTCGCTGCGTCACATGGTGCACGCCGCCGCGCCGTGCCCGCCGGCCGTGAAGCACCAGATGCTCGAGTGGTGGGGACCGGTGATCGACGAGTACTACGCGGCGAGTGAGGGCGGCGGCACGATCGTGTACGCCAACGAGTGGCTCGAGCACCCCGGCACCGTCGGTCGCGCGTGGCCGATCTCCGAGGTCGTGATTCTCGACGACAACGACAACGAGCTTCCCGCCGGCCAAATCGGCACGGTCTACATGCACATGATGACGGGTAACTTCGAGTACTTCAAAGACAAGGACAAGACCGACAAGAGCCGAAAGGGCAAGTTCTTCACGGTCGGCGACGTCGGCTACCTCGACGAGGACGGCTGGCTGTTCCTCTCGGACCGCAAGACCGACATGATCATCTCCGGCGGCGCGAACATCTATCCCGCCGAGATCGAGAGCGAGCTGATCATGCACCCGAAGGTTGCCGATGTCGCGGTGTTCGGCATCCCCCACGAGGACTGGGGCGAAGAGGTCAAGGCGGTGGTGGAGCCGATCGACGGCGCCGACGGCGGCCCCGACCTCGAAGCCGAGATTCTCGAGTGGTGCAAGGACCGGCTGGCCAAGTTCAAGACCCCGCGCTCGATCGACTTCACGACCGAGATGCCGCGCGATCCGAACGGCAAGCTCTACAAGCGCAAGCTCCGCGATCCCTATTGGGAGGGTCGCGAGCGCGCAATCTGACGGGTTGACGATCTCGTTGTGCAGTGTGTTGCGCCGAGCGACACGGAGTGCACAACGAGCCCTGCCCAGGCGCTCGGACCGTCAGGCAAACCGAGTGGTCAGAAGCTCGCCGACTCTCTTCACCGTGGCGGCGTCGGCGAACGGAAGATTGAAGATCGGGTAGTCGACGCCGGCTTCGAGTGACGCGGCGACCTGGTCGGCGACCTCGTCGTCAGTGCCGATCGTGCAGCCCGCCACGAACTCCGCGCCGGCCATGCCGGTGATCATCTCGCGGGTCTCGCCGGCCTGCTGCGCAGAG